>CAXTCN010000001.1:0-140693 GCA_964242575.1 uncultured Acetobacteraceae bacterium
GTTACCCCGCCCCCGTTCACGCCCAGTCCCCTATGTCAGAACTGAATGGCCCTGGCGGTTGGTCTGGATTGATCCATGAAACCAAACGCGGTCACGGTGGCCTAGTGCGACGGACGATGCAGGTCCCTAACCAAAGCACTGGAACGGGGACCACGCACCGGCGGTGTAGGATTGTCCCTACGCCGCCGCACCCTTGGGGATCGACATAGCTGTTTGTAGATTTCGGTCGATTTTACTGAGGAAATCTTGGGTGTTGAGCCAGGGTTGCTGTTTGCCGATCAATCCCGCCAGGTCCTTGGTCATCGACCCCGCTTCGACCGTCTCCACGCAGACCCGCTCAAGCGTGTTGGCGAATGTTGTAACGTCCGGCGTATCGTCAAACTGGCCACGGTACTGCAGGCCACGGGTCCACGCGAATATGGAGGCGATGGGATTGGTGCTGGTTTCGCGTCCGCGTTGGTGCTCGCGGAAATGCCGGGTGACGGTGCCGTGCGCGGCCTCACTCTCCACCGTGCGGCCATCGGGGCTCATCAGCACGCTCGTCATCAGGCCCAGGCTGCCGAAGCCCTGTGCAACGATATCGCTCTCAACGTCGCCGTCGTAGTTTTTGCAGGCCCAGAGATAGCCGCCGCTCCACTTGAGCGCTGACGCGACCATGTCGTCGATCAGCCGATGCTCATAGGTCAGCCCCAGCGCGTCAAAACGCGGCTTGAACTCCGCGTCGAAAATCTCCTGGAACACATCCTTGAACATGCCGTCGTAGGCCTTGAGGATGGTGTTCTTGGTCGAGAGGTAAACCGGGTAGTTGCGCAACAGCCCATAGTTCAGGCTAGCCCGGGCAAAGCCCTCGATGGACGCACGCGTGTTGTGCATGCCCATCGCCACGCCGGGTCCTTTGAAGTCATGCACATCGAGCACCATCGGCGTGCCGCCGTCGGCCGGTTGGTAGTTCAGCGTGACTTTGCCGGGGCCAGGAATGCGCGTCTCGGCCGCTCGATAGATGTCGCCATAGGCATGCCGCCCAATCACGATGGGCTGGGTCCAGTGCGGGACCAGCCGGGGAACGTTGCTGCAGATAATCGGCTCGCGGAAGATCGTGCCATCCAGAATATTCCGGATGGTGCCGTTTGGGCTGCGCCACATGCGCTTCAGGCCGAACTCCGTGACGCGCGCCTCATCGGGCGTGATCGTCGCGCACTTCACGCCGACGCCGTATTGCTTGATGGCGTTGGCGGCTTCGACCGTGACCTTGTCCTCGGTCTGGTCCCGGTACTCGATGCCGAGGTCATAATATTTCAAATCGATGTCGAGATAGGGCAGGATCAGCTTGTCTTTGATGAAACCCCAGATGATCCGTGTCATCTCGTCGCCGTCGAGTTCAACGACCGGAATTTTCACCTTGATCTTGGCCATGGAGGTCCTCATTGCAGGGGCCATGTCCGGCCCGGTCTGAATGTGGCGGACCATTGCACCGGGCGAGAGCCGCGGCAACCCAAAGCGAGCTAGGTTGCGTTGGAACTAAAGGTTTGCGGCAGGCCGGCGCTTCATGGGGTTAGTCCCCCTCGACCGCGGTGGCGGCGAGTTGCATCCGCACCGGCGTTAGACGGGAACGCTGGGCTACGATTGAGCGCAACATCGCTCGCTGGTAGGTGCGCAGCACCGTGGCGGGCGCTGTCTCCTCCGGGGTCAGGAACAAGCCGAGCCGCCGGGCTTGCGCGCCCAGCGTCGTACGGCTGGACCAGATCACCATCGGGATAGCGAGCAACAGGCCGAACAGCAACGGCGCCGCCCAGCCCAGCATAGCCCCGCTGCCGCCCAGCAGGAGCACTAACCAGGCTGCGCCCACCAACAGCGAGCCACGGAACCGCAGCCAGCCTTCAGACCACGAAACCCCACGATCATCACGCGGCTGGCTGTCCCAGCGCACGGTTTGGCCCAGTAAAAGAGCCGCGGCATAGCGGGTGTAGAGCACCACCAACACGGCCGAGACCACCAGCGCGCCGATTTGCTCCCCCGCTGCGCTGGCCAGCAGGCGGAGACGTCCGCCATAGGACTGTGCCGTCCGGCTGTCTGCCAGGGCAACGCCAATCGCCAGCAGCTTGCTTGCGTACAACAACCCGAGCACCAGCAGAGCAAGCCCAGTATGGGCTGGGCCGGTGCCGCCAAGCAGCGCGGCCACAAAACCACCGCCGAGCAACGTGTCCACCGTAGCCAGCAGCAGCAGCAGCAGCGCCAGTGGGCCGGATACATAGTGCATGACGCCGTAAGCCAAATGGAAGCGCCCGACCGGGCGCAAGCCAGGATGCCGCAGCAGGCCGATATGCTGCAGGTTCCCCTGGCACCAACGGCGTTCCCGGCTGGCATAGTCCACCATGTTGGCCGGCAGCGCCTCGAAGCTCTCAGCCACCTCCGGCAACACCCATACGTCCCAGCCGGCGCGACGCATCAGCGCGGCTTCCACCACGTCATGGCACAGGATCTCGCCACCGAACGGCTCGCGGCCCGGCAGCACCGGCAGCCCGCAATGCGCCATGAACGGCGCCACGCGGACGATGGCGTTGTGGCCCCAGTAATTGCCGTCGCTTTGCTGCCAGAACGTCAGCCCCTCCACCAGCATGGGCGTGTAGAGGCGTGCCGAGAACTGCTGCACCCGCGCGAACAAGGTCTCACGTCCAACTGGATACGGCACGGTCTGGATCATGCCGACCCGCGGGTTGGCGTCCATCAGGCCGATCAGGTTGCTGACCGCCGAAGCGCCCATCAAGCTGTCGGCGTCCAGCACGATCATGTAGTCGAACCGGGCGCCGTGCGTACCGCAGAACTCGGCGACGTTGCCAACCTTGCGCCCAGCGTTGCTGGTGCGGCGGCGGTAATGCAGCGCACAACCAACGCGCGCACGGCGTTGCAGGGCCGCGAACGCTTCTTCCTCCTCGGCCGCCACTACAGTGTCCTGGGTATCCGACAAGACAAAGAACTCCACCTGCTGCAGCCTGGCGTCCGTGACTGCGTGCGCCATGGCCTCGATCGCCGCGAACACGGCGCGCGGGTCTTCCTTGTGGATGGGCATCAGCATGGCTGTGCGGCTTGACCCGGATGGGGCTGCGGTGGCGCGCAAGCTGCGGCCGGATACCCGCACGAGGAAGCCGAGCACGCCGGGCCAGCCAGTCAGCGCCAAGTAGAACAAGTTCAGCGCGATCAGCGCCAGCAACGGCAGCCGCAACGGGTCTGCCACGCCGGCCGTCAGGTGCGCCGCGAGCGCCGTGCCCAGGGCCGTCAACCCAACAACCGGAATCATGAACGCCGCCCGACGCGGCCAAGCTGGCAGCGCCGCGCTGAGCGGTTGGAATAGGGTGGACGCGACCGGATGGCGGCGGGCGGCGCGAGTCGATTGCATTTTCATTGCTGGTGCGGCCTGAACCCTGTTGGAGCGGAGGACAGCAATGATTAAACCCCTATAATATGGCCGGCCTATGGCTGACCGTGGGCGGCAACTCGCCCAGGAAACGCTCAGCCGGGGTTCCACCCCCCTCCTGCATGGCGAACGCACGCAGGGCGCTGTCCAGTGCAGCCGGGCCACGGAACTGGAAACCAATTTGGCTGGCGTACGCGCAAGATGCCGCCACCTTGCGGTCCAGCCCGGCCGTTACATTAACCGCGCTGTCCGCCAACCCATGAAGCCGAGCGTCAGGCATCGCCTCCCGATTTCGGATTGCATAAGGGGTATCACGAAAAAATGCTATCCTGCCCAACTCCGGCACGTCCAGCACGGCGCGGATGGTCTGTAGGTGATCGACGTGCCCGCCCAACCCCTGTGGCGCCAATGTCAAATCCGGTCGCAGCTCGTGCCGCAACGCGCTGATTTGCCGGGATAGCTCCTGCCAGACCAGGTCATCCTCCCGCACGCCGCCGAACAACGCCGCCGCGGAGTGGTAGCCCCGGTGCGGCGCCTCCGGCAGGCCAAGCCAGCGGAGGTCGGACACCCCCAAGATCGCCGCCGCCGCCCGGTCCTCCTCCCGCCGCAGCGCCATGTAGTCCACGTCGGCGCTGAGCCTCTTGTCCAGTTGGCACGCGAGCGCAAAGCCGGTGGCTGGCATACTGGCGGTGAACGCCGTGGCAAGGACCGTGCGCCAGCCCGCATCCGCGAGTTGCGCCACCAGACCGCCGCAGGAGAATGCGGCGTCGTCCAGATGCGGAGACAGGAACAGCGCGGTGGGCATCAGAGCAGATGCGGCTCGGCCCGGAACCGGCAGGGGCCAACTGGCAGCGACGGTGACCAGGCAAGGTCCACCGTTTGACCCGCGACCGCCTCGTAAACGTCCATGATCTGCCGCCCCACGCGGGACCAGGAGTAAACCCGCCGGCACTCGTCCAGGGCGGCATCGGCCAGGCGCGCCCGCAACGCCGCGTCGCGCAGCACCCGGCGCAATGCGGCTGCCAAGCCGTCCCGGTCCCCAGGCTCGGTCAGCAACCCGTTCTCGCCGTCGCGGATGCAGTCCACCACGCCCACCGAACGGCAGGACACCACGGCCATCTGGCTCGCCATGGCTTCCAGGATGGTATTGCTGAACCCCTCGGCGTAAGTGGGCGAGGCAAAGATGCTGGCCCGGTGATACACCGCCGGCACGCTGTCATACGCCACGTAGCCAGTCATCTCGACATGGTCCTGCAGGCTCATGCGAGGGATCGAGGCAGCGGTCTCGTCAAACGTTGGGCCAATGCCGGAAATCAGCAGACGAAAGCGGTCGCCGGTCTGCATCAGTTGCCGCGAGGCATCCAGCAGGTCCAGCACGCCCTTCCGCGCATCGACGCGGCCATGGTACAGCATGACCGGCGGGTCTTGCGGCGGGTAGCCCGGCGTGAACCGGTCCACGTCCACTGCGCCGGGCACGATGGTGAAGCGGCTGCGGGCGGTGCCAAGGCGGTCCACCACCTCCTGCGCGAAGCTGTCGCAGCCAATCAGCACGGCGCTAGCGTGATCCAGCACGCGGGTCATCGCCAGCCGGTGCGTCTCGCAGCAGCTCCCGACCCAGTGGCCGTCGCCACCCTGGATAGAAACCACCGTGGGCACGCCAACCACCCGTGACGCCAGCAGCGCCGCCCAGCCGCAGGGGTAGCCGTATTGCGCGTGCAGCACGTCGAACGGCGCGCGCCGGTGCTCAGCCACGATCGCGTCCACCATAGCCGCCACGTCACGCTCAAAGTCGCCGCCGTCCTGCTCGCCGAGTTGTTCCAGCCCGATCACGCGCACGCCCGGCACCGGGGGAGGGGGGCCGCCGCCGTAAACCCGCATGCCGAACGCGTCGCCGCGATACTGGCTAATCATGGTGACCGCGTGCCCGGCGCCCACCAGCTCGCGCAGCAGGTTGAGCGCATAGACGCTCATGCCAGAGATGGCCGGGAAGAAACGGCGGGAGACGAAGCAGACGTTCATGGCCGGCTGGCTGCCGCGGCCGGGAGGTGGGCCTTCAGGTAGTCGATGGAGGCCGGGATGATGGCGTCGGCACGGTGGCTCTCGCGGGACATCTCGACGCACACCAGCTTTTCGAAGCCGACCGTGTCCAAAGCCGTCAGCACGCTGCGCACGTCCATGTCGCCCTCGCCGAACGGCAGGTGGACGTGGACGCCCCGCCGCATGTCCTCGATGGAGACGGTGCCGAGATGCGGCGCGAACTCATGCACCGCCGCGGCCGGGTCGCGTTCGCCGGTGACGATGCAATGCCCGATGTCGAGCGCGAGACGCAGGCCCGGGATACCCAGCGCGGCCCAGTTGTCCACTGTTTCAACCAGCATGCCAGGCTCCGGCTCCAACGCGGCCACGGCGCCCAGCGCCTCCGCCCGGCGTGACACCTGTTCCGCGCCGTCCCGCAACCAGAGCTTCGCGTCGGCCACCAGCACGCCAGGCTTGGGCACGCCGGCCCAGAAGCTCATGGCGTCCGCCCCGGTTTCGGACGCCACCTCCAAGGCGCGCGACAGGAATTCCACCCGGCGCGCCCGGCCAGCCGGGTTCGCGGTCACCAGGGTAGGCTCATGCTTGGCTCGCGGGTCCAGCAGAAAGCGCGCGCCAGTCTCGATCACGCAACCAAGGCCAAGCTGCTTGAGGCGGGTCGCCAGCGCCCGCCGCCGTTCCGGGAACTCCGGCGCGAACGGGTCCAGGTGATGGATGTCGAGCGTTAAGGCCACGCCGTCGTAACCAGCGTCGGCGATCAGGCTGAGTGCGTCGTCCAGGCGATGGTTGGCTGCGCCGTTGGTGTTGTAGGCGAAGCGCAGCGTCACGGCCGTTCCATGCTGATGGGCGCGCTGTGCACCTCGGGCTCGCGGTACAGCGGATACAGCCGGCCGACGATGCGGTCCACCTCCGCCACGTCCAGCCAGGGCGCGCCGCCCAGCCGCTCCGCCGCACCCGGCGGCAACCGCACCGGGGCGGTGCCGGGCGGCACGTCGCCGAACCCCACCAACGGGCTGCCACGCTCCAGCAGCTTGCGCACGCCACGCTCGCCGATGCGATGGTAGCTCATGGTCTCGACCTCAAGCCCAGGCACGAAGGCCTTGACTACGTGCACGCCGGGCGCATGGGGCGGCGACCAGTCGAAATAGAGGATTTCCATGCCGGCGGCGGCGAACCGCCGGGCTAGCTCCTCGACGAGGCCGGTTCCGGCCAATGGTCCGGCCCAGGTGGGCAGCGCGTCGAACCGGTGCACATCGCGGCGCGACAGCACGGTGTCGGCCAGCAAGCTCTTCAGCGCGGGTTGGTCCAGTTGCAGCCACCCCACCATCTCGCGCAGGCTGCGGCTCTCCTCGCCGCCCAACGTGTGGTAGGCGCGGAACCGCTCGAGGTAGCCGGCAGGCGCCACCCGGGCGACCTCGGCCAAGGGCGCATGGCTGAACACCTTGCGCATTCGGGCGGCGGCGAACTCGAACACCGCCTTGCGCAGCGCGTGCTCCCGGTCGAGCGACGCGGCCTCGCCAGCGGCGGTCACCATAATGGGGTAGGGGGCCGCGACCCCGTCCCGCTCCGCGCCGACGCAGTAAATGTTGGCGGTGCCAAACTCGTCCGTGGCGAACTTGGGGATGACCTCGATCCCCAACGCGCCCAGCCGGTCCAGCAAGGCACGGGTGCGTGGATCGGCCGGGCCGTCGCCGAGATCGAGCGCGATGCCGCGGTCCATCGCGCGGAAACCCACGCCGTTGCCGTCCCGCTGCAGCAGCTCGCACAGACCGTGGCCGATGGCGAAGTCGAGCGTCGGGCCAGCGCCCAGGCCGTTGGTGATAGGTGTCGTGAACGGCTGGTATCCGGGCAACAAGTCGCCGACAGAGCAGGCGGCGATGTCGATGGGCATCCAGACCGTCTCGCCGCCGGGCCAACGGCGGGCAGGCACCCATTCAAGCACGGTGTCGCCATCGACCGGGGCGCCGGCCGGCAAGCAGAGCGTCAGGGGATCGGTGACCGCACGCACACCGACTTGCGCCCGCAACGCATTGTAGCTGGAGGTGCGCCGCTCGGTGCGGTGGATTTCAGTGGCGGAGTGCACCGCCTCCGCCAGTTCCCCGGTGGTGCCAATAATGGCGCCGGCGTCGTCCACGCCGTAGCCAACCCCGTGCGGCGCCACGCCGTGCCAGCAGGTGCCGTCCTGGTTGAGGAAAATGGCGTTCCAGCAGCTAACTCCGGTGCGGTCGAGCGAAGTGAGCGAGAACAGCTCGACCCGGCCCTCCGGCATGGACTCCACATAGGCCGCCGCCGCGTCTGGCATGGCGGGCGGCAAGACGTGCTTGTTCATTGCATCCTATGCGGCATGGGCGACGTTCGGTGGGATTGCCATGGCCTGGGCGCGCAGCACCAGGTCCATGATGGACAAGTCGTGCGCCCCGGAAAACGAAAAGCGGCCCGCGCCCAGCACCGCATCGGAGAATGCCTCGATTTGGTTAAGGAACGGTGAGCGGTCAGCGCCGGGCACGGGGACTGCTTCGGTCAAGCCGGTGCCAGCGTCGGTGAAGTGGAGCGTGCCGCCGGGCGTTTGGCCCATGGTGTCCATGGCGACGCACTGGCCCCCGGTGCCGACGACTTCGAGCCGCCGCCGCGGCAGCGTCTCGGGGCAGTTGTAGGCGACATGCAGTTGCACCAGCACGCCAGAGCGCGAGCGGGCCATGAGCAGCGCGCCGTCCTCGACCGCATACTGGTGCACCCGCGCCTGTCCCATGGCGGCGATGTCGTCCAGCGGCTCATTCAGCAGGAACGCGGCCAGGTCCAGGCCGTGCGGCGCCAAGTCCATCAGCGCGCCGCCGCCAGCCCGGCGTGGGTCGATGCGCCAGTTGTCGCCGGCCCAGTCCGCCGGCAGCCAGCACGCGTACACGATGCGGACCGCCGTAACGGCGCCGAGCCGCCCACCTGCCACCAGCCCAGCCAATGCCCGGTGCGCCGCGTGGTAGCGCTGGTCGAACGCAGTGCCGTACAGCACGCCGGCGCGGCTACACGCGGCGACCATCGCCTCCGCATCCGCCAGCGTCGTTGCCATCGGCTTCTCGCACAACACCGGGAGGCCGGCTGCGGCGGCCGCCTCCACCAAGGTACGGTGGGCATGGTTCGGCGCAGCGACGTAAACTGCGCCAAGGCCAGGAGTGGTGAGGAACGCAGCCAGGTCCGCATACGCCGGCGCATCGAACAGGCTGGCTGCCCGGTCCCGGCTGTTGGCGTCCGGATCGAACAGAGCCGCAATCCGGCCGTTGCGCGACGCCTGCATGGCAGGGCCGACGTAGTCGCGCGCCACCCAGCCACAGCCGGCAATGCCCCAGTTCACCGGGCCACGTTCTACCATGCGGCGGGAAGGTCCAGCAGCACGCGCCGCCGCGCGAGGGCGTCGATCTCGGCATTCATGCCAGCGACGCCCGTTTCTGGGCCGGCCGGCTGCATCGGGTAAGTCGCCAGCGCCGCATACTCCTGTTCATACCGCTCGGACGGCCACACGATCCCGGCTGCCGCGTAAAGCGGGTTGCGCCGAAGCCGAGTGCCGGCTGGTGGAACGGCCAGCCCGCCCTGCACGGCCCGGGGCGCCCCGCAGCCAGCCGCCAATGCCACCGCGGCCGCTCCTGCCAGGTCCGGCGCCTGTGCTGGCGCTGGCATACGGGCGTCAATCAGGGCACGGGTCAACTCACGATCATCATACAGCAGCGGCGTGCCAAAGAGCGCCGCGTATTCTGTTGGCGTCATCGGGCTGCCGGATGATAAATTGTCCACAAGCGCATTGTGGGCGTGCCCCACCAGGACGCACCCAGAGCCAGCGACGCGCAGCATCTCGGTTGCGACATGCGGCTTGTCCGGCAAAAAGTAGAACGCGTCATGGCAGAACACGAGGTCCGCTGACCCGTCCGCAAGCGGCCACGGCGCGGCAGCGTCGAAGCACAGCAGCCGGGCGTGCGGGGCCACGTAACGCCGGGCCAGCCAAAGCTTGGCGAATACGATGTCCCCGCCCGTGACCTCGGGCGCATTCCGCGTGAACTCCCGTAGGTAGTGCCCAGCGCCGCACGCCAGTTCGAATACCCGGCCCGGCGCAGCCCAGTGCGCCTCTGCGAGCGCCAGGCCGGACAGGAACGTGGGGTCGGACCAGCGGTGGGCGAAATAGGTGGCGACCGGTCCGAACGCTAGCCGCTCCATTGCCTCACGGAAGTTGAGCCGCTCCGCATTGCGCACGAGGTCCTGGCAGTCTGCTTCGGAGGGGGGGGAAGTGCGTGCCCAGTTGTCCTGGTCGCCCAGCAATAGAACGAGCGCCTGGTCCGTCTGGCCCACGTCAAGCGCGGCCAATGCCGCGTCCGCAAGTTCACGCCGGTCTGCGCGCAGGAAGGGGATGTCCTCCACCACGGGCCAGCGTTCCCCGGCTGAGCCGACCGAATGCGGGGTATCGAGATACAGCGGGCAGCCGGAAACCGGGCTGCTCAGCCCGCACCCGTTCCAATCGGTCACGGCAGGCCAGATTCGTGCAGCACGCCGTGATGAAAGCTTTGAGTCGGGCCGGCGTGCACCAGGTCCATGTCGTCCAGCGCCTGGTCCACCGTGAAGCGGGCAACGGCGTCGTAGTGGCGCATTTGCAGCACGCGGTCGATCACGTCGGCCGCATGGAACGCCTGCCCATTCGCCGTGGAGGCATCCTGGATGTCGGCCAGCGCCCTGGCTGTGAGCCCACGCAAAGGTTCGTCGAGTGTGGCAAGCTCCCGCGCGAACAAGGCTTGCATGATGGAAGCCAAGTGCTCACCCAGCAGCATCTCGCCGGCAAAGCCACTGTCCGGCAAAACGGCGTTGTGCAGGTGGTGCGCCATGCCGGACAAGAACGCGGTGGCCGGGTCTGCGCCATAGCGCGGCGCTATGATTGCGGCCAGGACCGCAACCACAAGGCAATGGTCGCCATGGCCCTCCGGCGGCTCAAGCAAGATGCGGGACTTGCCGGGGCACGTCGCTCCGGCACGGGGCTGGCGGATCAACGCCTCGGCGAAGGCCGGTGCCGGGCCAGCTTGGGCGCTCAGGCCCAGATGCGCGCGCAAGGCGTCCGCCAGTGCGCCGTCTACCGGAGCCGTGACCTCGTTAAACGACCGCAGCAGAATTGCCGTCGCCGCGCCGCCCTCGACTCCCGCTTGCGCCAACACTATACGGTCGATCCCACCCAACCGGGCCGCTGCCACGGCATCAGCCGTGGTGCCCAGCGCGACCGCACGGAGTTCCTGGCCGGCGGCCAGCGCGCCCCAAGCGCGGCGGAACAGCCGGGAGGCCAGGCTGTCCGGACTGGAGGCGTCCCGGACCCGCTTAAGGTCGCAGAGCTCAACCGCCAGCGGGACCAGGCTGGCCAGGCTGGAGGCCTGGCCGGGCACGGCGTCCAGCATGGATCAGGCCGCGAGCCAGTCCAGCAACGCCCGCTCCTGCACCGGGAAGCTATGCTCCTCCCGCTTGCCGGCTGGGGTCATGGGCGCCTTGAAGAACAGGCCAAGCTGTTCCTGGATGCCGCCCTGCCCACGTTGCCGCGCAAGGTCCAGCACGCGCGCGATCTCGATGACCAAAGGCGCGGCGAGGATGCTGTCCCGGCAGAGGAAGTTCACCTTGATCTGCATTTTCTGGCCCAGGAAGCCCACCAGGTCGATGTTGTCCCACGCCTCCTTGTTGTCGCCGCGCGGCTTGTAATAGCGGATATCCACGATGTGGTCCTCGACTGGGTAGCCCAGGATGTCGTCCAGCACGGACCCCTTGGTGTTCAGCTTGCTTTTGAGGCTGTCCGGGTTATCGAGCGCAAGCCCGTCGCGGTTGCCGAGGATGTTGGTGCTGAACCACCCCTCTACGTACAGGCTGCGGCTGCGAAACGCCGGGGCCAACACTGTTTTAATGAAGGTCTGCCCAGTCTTGCCATCTTTGCCCGCCACCGGGACGTTGCGCCGCGTGGCGAGGGTCGTAAGCGCCGGCACGTCCGCGGCAAGGCTGGGCGTGAAGTTGCCGTACGGCACGCCTTCGGTGATCGCGGCGTAGGCATACAGCATGGCTGGGCTGATAGCCGGATCGCTGCTGTCCAGGCCCTTCTCAAAGCCCTCCGGCGTATGCAAGGCCGCCGCAGTCTGGTCCGGCCACCGTTCAACGGAGGCTAGGTTCACCACGACGACGTTCTCGATGCCCGATGTCTCGCGGTAGCGGCGGATATCGTCACGGATCAGGTCCACGGCCTCCCGGTGCGACTTAGCCACGATCTTGTTGCCGCCATCGACGTTCCGGCAGAAATCAACGCTGCCCACGGCCGGCCACGGCTTCATGCCAGATAGCGCCGTGCCCACCAAGTCGGACTGTTCGCGGTCCAGCACCCGGTGTTCCCGGACGGCGCTGTCGAGGTTCTCGCCGTGCAAGTCCCAACCGGCGAAATGCAGGTTCTTGTAGCCAGCGATGCCGGACGCGCCCACGCCTGCCAGCGGCAAGCCTGCCATGTCATTCGACCCAGCGCGCAGCATTTCAATGCCAGCAGCGGCCGTGGTGGCGACGGCGCCTCCGAGGCCTACGACAAGCACGCCCAAGCGCCGCCCTGTAATGGATGCGTCCAGCCCGGTATCAGGCATATGGATTTCTCTTCTCATTAGGGGCCGCGCCAAAGCTGGGGGCCAGGTTTAAGCAACGCAGACATAGGCGGGCTAAGCCCTATAGTAAGGCGGCATGAACGAACAGCCGCCCAGCCGATCCCAAATACGAAGCTCACAGCCGCGTGATAAGTGTATTTCGCTAACCTGATTTAAACCGCCACTGTCGCTATAATGACTTTGTAGCTCACCCATGTGGCTATAATTAGGCAAGGACCGCAACCCCCTAAGGCCGACGGTCGCGCATGTCCGGGCCACGCTCGCCGTCCTCTGGATCAGTGTCCTGCAACCCCTCCATGTTGACGCTGTGGTCGCCGCCATAGGCCATGATCTCTTGCTCCCGAGGCCCGGCAGTGCGGTCCAGCACGTAAACCCGGTCCAATCCCTCGCTCTCGGCCACCTGGCACGCCGCGTCAACCGCGTCGTCAAGCTGCATGGGAACGCCGTCAGGCGAAACCGGGCGAGTGGCCTCCGCCCCGACGCCCCCGCCAGTCAGGTGCAACTCGATTACGGTCTTACGAGGATCGTCCTCATCGAACCGCTGCAGCACAAGCACCCGGCGGCCCGGCCCTTCCGGCAGCGGATCGTGCGGCTCCAACCTCATGATCTCAGTCATCTCAGATCCCTCTTTACGCAAACGGCTGGCGGATGCGTAAGTTCGTTGCGTTTTAGGCAGCGTCCATCGGCGGTAATCTTTGTGGCGCACGCTGCGTTGCTTACGGCATACGCATTGTCAATTGCGCAACCAGGAGAGTGCCCATGTCCGACGACCTCGAAAGCGCCGACGGCGCCGCCGGCAAACACGGCAGCGCCCGGCAGTTGGCCGAACAGGCGCTGCGCGCCGAAGCGGCCGGCAACGATGACGAGGCTGAACGCCTGTTCGAGGCCGCAGACCGCGCGGACCCGCAAGCGGTGATCGCTGTGCTGGCGGAGCACGCCGACGACAAGCCACGCCGCGTGGACACCGAGGAACAGGACGACGACGAGATCGCCGCGATGTCCCGCACGGTCGAGCCTGGCTCCGACGCGCCGTCCCGTGCTGGCGTTTCCGGCCGCGGCAGTGGGGGAGACACGCAGGGGACCTGAAGGGTGCCAGGCCTGGCCGCCGCAACTTAAGATGGTTGCAATAGCAACGGCATACCGGCATATGGCCCCGCTGTTGCAGCCATGAGGCCTTGATGTCCGAGCAGATCGAACGCCACGATTTCAGCGCTGAGGTCGGCCGCCTGCTCGACCTCGTGGTGCACGCGCTCTATTCCGACCGCGAGATTTTCCTGCGCGAGCTGGTCGCCAACGCGGCGGACGCGACCGACCGCCGCCGCTTCGAGGCTCTGACCAACACAGCGCTGACCGGCCCGGCGGAACCAGCCATCCGCATCACGCCCGACAAGCCCGCACGCACGCTCACCATCAGCGACCAGGGCGTCGGCATGGACCGTGACGAGCTTGTGGCGAACCTTGGCACCATCGCCCGGTCTGGCACCCGCAACTTCGGGGCCGCGATCGCCAGCGCGAAACCGGAGGACCGTCCGACCTTGATCGGCCAATTCGGCGTGGGGTTCTACTCCGCGTTCATGGTGGCGGAGCGGGTGGAGGTCACGAGCCGTCGCGCCGGGTCGGACCAGGCCTGGACCTGGGCGTCGGACGGCGCGGGCGCGTTCACGCTGGCGCCAGCCGTGCGCGACGAGCCAGGCACCAGCGTCGTGTTGCACATGAAGGCTGACGCGGACGAGTACTTGGAGCCGATCCGGCTGCAGACCATCGTGCGCAAATGGGCGGACCACATCACGGTGCCGATCCGCATCACCACGGACGGCGAGGACCGGCCGGCGAACGAGGGGACGGCGCTGTGGCGCAAGTCCAAAAGCGACGTGACGCCGGAGCAATACGCCGAGTTCTATCGCCACCTGGGCCACTTCGATGAACCCTGGGCCACGCTGCACTGGCGGGCGGAGGGCGCGATGGAGTTCTCGGCCCTGCTGTTCGTGCCCGGCAGCGCGCCGTTCGGACCTGTCGATGCGGTACGCGAGAGCCGGGTGCGGCTGCATGTGCGGCGCATGTTCATCACTGACCAAGCCGAGCTGCTGCCGCCCTGGCTGCGCTTCGTGGGGGGTGTGGTGGACACCGAGGACCTACCGCTGAACATCAGCCGCGAGATGCTGCAGGCCACGCCGGTGCTGGCCCGCATGCGCAAGGCCGTCACCAACCGGGTCATGGGTGAGCTGAAGGCCCGGTCCGCCGACGCGGAGGACTTTGCCAAGCTGTGGGAGAGCTTCGGCGCTGTCCTGAAGGAAGGCGTCTGGGAGGACCAGGAGCATCGCAAGGAAATCGCCGGGCTGATGCGGTTCCGGTCCTCGGGCCATGAGGGCTGGACCGGCCTTGCCGACTACGTGGCGCGCATGAAGCCGGAGCAGGAAGCCATTTACACGCTGGCCGGCGAGGACGCGGACGCGTTGGCGCGATCCACGCAAGTCGAGGGGTTCCGCGCCCGCGGCATCGAAGTCCTGTTGCTGACCGACCAGGTTGACGCGTTCTGGCCGGAGCGGCTAACGGAGTGGGACGGCAAGCCGATCCGCAGCGTGACCCAGGGCGCCGCAGACCTGTCCAAGCTGGCGCTCGCCGAGCCACCGGCGGATGAGGCACCCGATGTGACGGCGTTGCTGGCCGCGCTCAAGTCCGCGTTGGGGGACAGCGTGGCGGAGGTGCGGGCGACCGACCGTTTGGTGGACAGCGCGGTGGTCTTGTCGGCGGCCGGGTTCGGGCCGGACCTGCAGATGCAGCGGCTGTTGCGCCGGGCCGGGCGCGGCGCTGCGTTGCCGCCGACGCTCGAGGTCAACCCGCGCCATGCGCTCGTGCGTGCGCTGGCGGCCCGGTTGGAGGGTGGTGGCGACTTGACGGAGGCCGCGCATACGTTGCTGGACCTGGCGCGGGTGCAGGACGGCGATTTGCCGGCTGACCCGGCCGCCTTCGCCCGCCGTGTGACCACGGCGCTTGCGAGCGTCGCCTAGCGCCTTAGTCCTTTAGGGTGGCCTCGACCGCGGCTGCAATGGCGAACAGCCGTGCATCGCCCAGGGTCGGGCCGATCAGCATGAACCCAACCGGCGCTTCGCCTGTGCGCTGCGCCGGCACGCTGATGCTGCACCGGTCGAGGAAGTTGGCGAGCGTGGGGTTGCGCAGCACGAGGCCGTTGACCCGCGCATACTCCGCGTCGTCGTCCAAGCTGCTGATGAGCGGGGCCGGGATGGGCGAGGTTGGCATCGCCACCGCGTCAAATGGGGCAGCCGCCTCGTCCATGCTGGCGATGATGGCGCGCCGGGCCGCCAGCAGGTCGATCAGGTCCGTGGCAGTCATGGCCGCGCCAGGCTCGATTCGGGACCGGACGCGCGGATCGTACCGGTCGGCATACTTGGCCAGCAAGCTACGGTGCCACGCATACGCCTCTGCCGCCGCAAGCCCGATCTTGGTGCTCAGCTCCGCGATCCGGTCGAACTGCGGGAAGGGCAGGTGAGTGATGCGCGCGCCCTGCGTGCCCAACCGGTTGAGCACCCGTCCGAATGCCTCCGCCACCGCCGGCTCGACCCCGTCCATCACGATGTTGCCCGGCACCGCGATCCGCATGCCGCGCAGCGCCAGCGGCGTCACGGGCGCCGGCGTCTCCCCGGCCAGCACGGCGTCAATGATGGCGCAGCATTGCACGCTGGGTGCCAGCGGCCCCACGCTGTCAAGCGTGGAGGACAGTGGCAACGTCCCCGTTTGCGGCACGCGCCGGGCGGTCGGTTTATAGCCGACGATGCCGCAGAACGCCGCCGGGATGCGGCAGGACCCGCCGGTGTCGGTGCCCAGCGCCGCCAGCGCCATGCCGTCCGCGACCGAGACCGCCGCCCCTGAGCTGCTGCCGCCCGGAATGTGCCCGGCCGTGCGCGCATACGGCGCCCGGGGCGTCCCGTAGTGCGGATTGATGCCCAAGCCGGAATACGCGAACTCCGTCATGTTGGTCCGCCCCATTGGCACGAACCCGGCGCTCAGCATCCGCTGCACCGGCGTGGCGTGCCGGGTGGCTGGCTTGGCGTCCGCCAACACCCGGCTGCCGGCCGTTGTGACCTCGCCGGCCACGTCGAACAGGTCCTTGACGCTGATTGGCAGGCCGGCGTAGGCGCCCGGTGCCCGGCCGGTGCGGCGCAGCAGGTCCATGGCGTCCGCGCCGGCCCGCGCCTGCTCGGTATAAACCGCGATGAAGGCGCGGCTGCCTTCGCCGTCAGGGTCGGCGATCTTGGCGAGGCACTCCTCGATCAACGCCCGCGATGTCTTGCGCCCGGAGTCAAGGTCGGCAGCGGCCTGGGTCAACGTTTGCATGGCCGGAGCCTGCCGTGTGGTTGACCCCAGGGCAACCCCGCGCAACCGTGCCGGCCGATCTAAAGGAGTTCAACTATGCCGCAAATCCCGCCGCGCCCCGTCCTGCTCACCGGCGCCAGCGGTGCGTTGGGCCGCATCCTGGCACGCGGCCTGGCCGCCCGGGGCTGGACCCTCGTTTTGACCGACATCGCGCCGTTTCCAGACCCGGTGCCGCAAGGCGCACGCTTCGTGCAGGGCGACTTGGAAGATGGCGTCGTGCTGCTGCGGCTGGCCGAGGGCTGCGGCACCATCCTGCACTTCGGCGGCGTCTCGACCGACCGGCCCTTCGAGGAGGTGATCGGTCCCAACCTGCGTGGCCTTTATCATGTGTACGAGGCCGCCCGGCGCGAAGCCGCCCGGGTGGTGTTCGCCAGCAGCAATCACAGCATCGGCTTCCACGAACGCTCCACCGTGCTGGACGCGGACTGCGCGTTCCGGCCCGACAGCTTCTATGGGCTGTCCAAGGTCTATGGCGAGCTGATGGGCCGGCTGTACTGGGACAAGCACGGCGTCGAGAACGTTAATGTCCGCATCGGGTCGAGCTTCCCCGAGCCGCGCGACGACCGTATGCTGGCCACCTGGCTGTCCGGCGACGACCTCGTGCGGATGATAGAGCGGTGCACGCTGGCGGACGCGGTGGGGCACGCGGTCATTTGGGGAGCCTCGGCCAACAGCCGCATGACATGGTGGCGCGGCGACCATCGTGGGCGCATCGGCTGGGCGCCGGCCGACAGCGCCGACCCGTTCATCCCGGCTCTCGCCGGCAAAACTAGCGGTGACCCAGTGATTGAACGTTACCAAGGCGGCGCATATTGCGCACAGGACTACTCGCGGCAGGCTCCGTCGCCTGCTGATCCATTCAAGGATTGAACCATGGCTGACGCCGCAAACGAAACGGTGCAGGGCAATATCCGCACCATCATTGCCCTGCAGGAGGAACAGGACAGCCAGCGCAGCCTATCCAATCGCATCGGCGACGCAATCGGCACCTTTGCCGGGACGGTGACATTTGTGCTGCTGCACCTTGCGCTGTTTGCCGTGTGGGCCGCCGTCAACACCGGCATTATGCCCATAGTGCCGCAGTGGGACCCGTATCCATTCAGCCTGCTGACCATGATCGTGTCGATGGAGGGGGTGCTGCTGACCACCTTCGTGCTGATCAAGCAGAACCGCATGGGCAGCCGCGCGGACCGGCGCAATCACCTTGACCTGCAAATCAACTTGTTGACGGAAAAGGAGGTCACGAAAGTGATCCAGATGCTCGAACGCATTAGTGCCCACATGGGCATCGAGCATGACGTGGTCGATGCGGAGGCAGTCGAGATGGGGCAGGTGACCGCCGTCGGCGAGCTGGCGCGCGAGCTGGAGAAGAAGCTGCCGGAGGACGCATAGCCGCCTCACCGGTCGCCGTAGTCGGCGGCGGCCCGGCCGGCCTGATGGCGGCGGAGCGCCTGGCCGAAGCCGGAATGCGTGTGACGCTGTATGACCGCATGCCATCCGTCGGCCGCAAGTTGCTGATTGCCGGACGTGGGGGGCTCAATCTCACGCACTCCGAACCACTCGGACGCCTGCTGGACCGCTATGGGCCAGCACGGCCGGCGCTGACGCCAGCGATTGAGGCCTGGACGCCGGAGGCCGTCCGCAGTTGGTGCGCTTCCCTCGGCCAGGACACGTTCGTCGGCAGCAGCGGCCGGGTGTTCCCGGTTGCCTTCAAAGCCACGCCGTTGTTGCGGGCCTGGCTGGCGCGGCTGGCCGCACTTGGCGTGACGCTGTGCCCTAGCCATCGTTGGCTCGGCTGGAACAATGACGGCGCGCTGCGGTTCCAGCGGGCGGACCAGGACGTGCTGACCCGCCCGAAAGCGACGGTGCTGGCCCTCGGTGGCGCGTCGTGGCCGCGGCTGGGTTCGGATGGCTGCTGGGTGCCTGTGCTGACCCAGCAGGGCGTGGACGTTGCGCCGTTGCGCCCGGCCAACTGCGGGTTCCTGCACGCCTGGTCTCCGGTGTTCCAGGCCCGCTTCGAGGGGCACCCGCTAAAGCGCATCGCGTTGCGGTTCGAAGGCGAGGTTGCGCGGGGCGAGGCGGTGGTGACGGCTGATGGGATCGAGGGCGGGGTGATCTACAGCTTGTCCCGCCAACTGCGCGCTGCGATCGAACGCGACGGTAGCGCGACTGCGTTGCTGGACCTACGGCCGGACCTCGACGGCCCGGCGCTGGCGCAACGCCTGGCTGGCCGTGCGCAGTCGAGGGCCAACGCGCTGCGCAAGGCCGGGCTGTCTCCGGTCGCGGCCGGGCTGGTGCGGGAACTGGCCGGAGCCGGCCCGCTGGCTGAGCAGGTCAAGGCCCTGCCGTTCCGCCTGGTTGGGACGCAGCCCATAGGCCGCGCGATCTCCTCGGCGGGCGGGGTGCGCCTTACGGAGGTCGATCAGCGGTTCATGCTCCGCTGCAAGCCCGGCGTGTTTCTTGCTGGCGAGATGCTGGACTGGGAGGCGCCAACCGGCGGATACCTGTTGCAAGCCGCGTTCAGCACCGGCCGGCTGGCTGCGAATGGCCTGCTGGAGTGGCTCGCGGCGACCACTGCGCCAGATGCCGCTAATGCTGGCTGACGATGGACAGGTAGTTGACCGTGCCGATCCGCCCTTCGGAAATTGAGTATCGGTTGGTGTCGGCGGCTGTCGTGGCGGCGAACGTTAGGCTGGCGGTGGTCTGCCCGGTCCCTCTCACGTCCGCTCGCATGGTGCGGCCGGTATAGCCAACCGCGCCGGCGTTGTCCTCCCATGAGAACTTGGAGATGCCGGACTGCCAGCCGAACAGCGTCACCGCGTCTCCTGGGCTGAACCCGCTGATGGTGTCCCATACGACTTGGCCCTGGCTGGCGTCGAGGAAGAACGTGTCATCGCCGCTGCCGCCGATGATGAAGTTGGAGCCAGGGCCAGCGTCCACGACGTTCTGGCCCGTGGTCACCTTGACCGCCGCGAAGCCGGAGAAGCTTTTGATGAATACGCTCGGCGCTTGCGCCACGATCACGACGGTGCCGCTGCCGTCGTAAATCAATTGCGACCGCAACCAACTGACCGGTCCCTCATACACCTCGCCTCGCACGAGCGTCTGCGCGCCTCCGATGAAGGTGAGGAAGTTTGCGGTGGGCGACAGGGCATAGTGCGTCGCGATCCGGGCGGTGTCGATGGACGGCATTACCTGGACGGTCGTTGAGTTGTCGGTAGCGATGCTCCCCGCGCCGTCGTCCAGCGTCAACGTGAGCCGCGCCGTGGTCGCAGACGCCGGCACGAACACCAATTCTCGCGCAGCCCGCTGCAAGTCGCCGAGGGTGCCGGTCATGCGGTACGTGGCCATGGGAGCGTCGTAAGCGCCAAGGCTGGCCGACGCGAGCCTACCGCTGGCCGGGTCGGACAACCTGATGCTCAAGGTCGAGACTTGGACAGCGTCCCGGTCGTTCAGCAGCAGCGCCGACAGCGGCAACACTGCGATGCGCGTGGTGGCCGACTGCCCGGCCCAGGTCCCGGCGATGACCGGGGCGGTATTGGTCGTGACCGCCGCGACCGTCGTCATAGCCGATGCCCGTCCTCCAACAGCGTCCTGCACGGTCATGGTCAATCCGGTCAGCACGCGGTCGCCGAGGAGCGCGAGATGCAAGGTGGGCACGAACCGTAGGCCGGACACGGCCGCGGATACCGTGGCTGGAGTTCCGGTGATGCTGTAAACGCCGCGTGCGGCATCGAACGTGCCGCTGCCGGTCAAGCGTCCGTTCAGCGGGTTGGACAGCGTGATCTGGACGGTTTGGAGCTGCCCGCCATTTGGGTCAGTAATCTGCAGGGCGGAGAACGGCAGGACTGATAAGTTGTCTGGCGTGACCTGCAACGCAGGCAATGGCGTAAGGGCGGGTGGAGTGTTGGCGACCACGACGGTTGCGCTGCTGGCAACAGAGGCGTAGCCGGTCTGGAAGGTCGTGCTGGCCAGTGCCGGGCCTAAGTTGGCGATGCTGGAGACGGAGGCTTGCAACTCGACGATAAGACGCCGGTCGGCGTTAGCCGATGCGTTCACGACGCCGAAACTAAGCTGGACCGCCTGGCCGCTGACCTGAACGTTCAGCGGGACAAGCCCTGGGTTCAGGCCAGCGCCGACCGCGACCACCCGGGCTGAGTTCGCGAGGTAAATCAGCCCCGGCGGCAGTACGCTGCGCAACTGGACGGCGGGGCTGGCGCCTTCCGGTAGAGTCGCGGTGAGGCGGTAAGTCGCCAGGCCACCGATCTGCAAGCTGGCGGTGCTGGTCAGCGCCACGGCAAGCTCGGGCGCGACGACTTTGACCACGGCGCTCGCAATAATCGTGTCTGTGCGCGCATGTGCGTCGTGGCCCGGCAGGGTGTCGCTGGTTGCAGTCACCACTGTGCTGAACACGGCTCCGTTCGCAGCCCCGGCGGAAGTTCGGGCCTGAAAGGTGATTACGAGCGCCTCGTCCGGCTCCAAACGCTCCAACGTGACCGTGAGGCCTGAACTGCTCTCCGTAACCGATGCAGGCGCTGGCACGCCAGCGACGACGACGCTGCCAGGCACCAGAGCGAGGCCGGCCGCCAGCGCGTTTGCTACACGCACGTTGAACGCAGTGGCGGCAGCCGGGCTGTTTTGGAGGCGCAGCGTAAAGGTCGCCGCTTGCCCAGCCTGCGCGGTCGCGGACGCCACCGGCGCCAACGTCAGCTCCGGCGCCAGGACAAACACTTCGGCGCCGTCGATGGCCGACCAGCGCTCCGCAGGGTCGTTCGGGTCCGATGCGCTGATGAGCGATGTCACCAGGGCCGGTTCGTCAGAGGCGGACCGGGCGCGGGCCATGACCTCAAACACGATGCGGTCGCCGTCGTTCACCTGGCCGTCGGCGATATTGGCCACAGTACCAAAGCTGAAACCCATGCCGTCGCTGGTTGGTCCGAAACGAGGGACGCTCTGCACCCGGAGGCTGGAGCCGACCTGTTGGATTGTGGCCGAAAGAAACTCCAACCCGGCCGGCAGCAAGTGGCTGATGTCGAGCGCGCCCAGCTCCCCCTCCGGCAGCGTCACGATCACGGTGAATGTCGCGTCTTCCCCAACAGCCAGCAGCGCCCCCGGAGTCTCGTTGAAGCTGGTCGAGGTCAGCGCGATCAACACGCTCGGCCGTGCCGTCACGATGCCCGTCGCCGCCGTCGTGCCCGGCAGAAGCAGCTCGGCCCGGTTGGCTGCGCCGGGTTCGGAGCGGTAGGCCACAATACGGGCCATGCTTTGGGCGACGGCTTCTGGAACCCGCATGTTTTGCATGGCTTGCAGGGTAAAAGTGACGAGCACGACATTGAGGCCGGATTGAGGGGCATACCCCGGCATCGGCACCGCCCAATCGAGCGCAAGGCCGCCATTCGCGTCAAACAGGTTGCCGGTGAAGGCCAGGAGGTTGCCCGCGCCGTCGGTCACGCAAACGTCGGCGCCCTCATCCGGGAGACGGAAGCCAGCGGGAAGGTTGTTTTGCAGCACCACCCCGTAGGCAGCCGCCCGGACAGTCGTGTTCTCGACCGCGACGACGAACGTCACGTAGTCGCCGGCGTCTACGTTCATGAGCTGGTCGTTGAACGGCTCAGCAGCCAGGCCGTCGCTGCTGATCACGCCGCCGAACTGGCCGGTGAACGGGCTGTAGCCGAATGGCCCGCCGGTGCCGGTCCACACTGCCTCCTCGTTGGAAACGTACACGCTCGCAGTTTGCAACCGCAACGATGGCTCAACCAGCACCAGACCGGCTGCGGCATAGGCCTGGCTGAGTGCGCCATCCGTGCTCCGCTCAATCAGCGTCACCTGCCCTTCGAGCGATCCCGGCTCGGCGACAGCGCTGCGCAGCACCGCCGTGTAAAGCAGCTCGATGCTGCCGGAGCCGTTGCCGTAAACCGGCATGACCGGTCCGAAGTCGAAGGTGACCGTGCCGTCGGCGGCGCGTGCCGACACAGTTGGAGCGGTCGCGGTGTACGATCCGCCTGGGCCATACTGCGCGTGCCCGGCGCGTGGCACGCCGCTCCGTGCGTAGTAGTCGAACGTCATGTTCCCCAGCGGACCGGGTCCTGCCACTAGGAGTTCGAGGTCCCGCGCCGTCGTAAGCGGCAACTGGACCAGCACGCGGTAAGTGACCGCATCGCCGATGGCGGCGCGCACCGGGCCGCTCACCAACTCGCCGTTCACCGCGTAAACCGACATTGCCAAGCTGCTGGTGGGCAGCACGAGGCTGGCCGTCGTGCCGTCGCTGACCGGGTTGGCGAGAACGGTGCCGTGCAGCACTGCGGCGTTCACCAAGTGGTCGCCTTGTCCGACCAGAGCGGATGCAAGCGGACCGCTGAACAGTTGGTCGATCCGGCTTTGGAATGTCACTTGAAAGCTGCTGCCGGCCAGCGAGCCGGTGAAACCAGCGGCGGCCAGGGCCCGCGATACTTCGAACGCCAGCGTGGTCGCTCCGGTATTGGCGTCGCGCGCCACGGTGGACGCGGGTATGGTTCCGTTGAACAGCACCGACCCGTTCCGAGTCACGATGAGGCGGGCTGGAACGCCGGCGTCGAAGTGCTGGCCGTTGCCCAGCGTGTCGGTGATTTGCAGCCCGTCCGCTCCAGCCGCCGATACTTGGCCGGTGAGCGTCCACTGCAAAGCCCCGCCGGGCGCAGGCGCGTCCACTGCGGAAACGGTTGATTGCAGCGCGACCGGTTTGGACGCGACACTCCACTCGGCGCCGGCAGGCTCGATCACAATATGCTGGACGGGCTGTCCCGACGGCATCCATTCGGCGCTGAGCCGGCTGTCGCCCTCCAGCGTCGCCGGGCCGAGCGCATGGAAGCGGACCACCATGCGCCGGGCAGCACCGCCCGGAACGGTGGCGAACCGGCCGCTGACGACGTCAGTCGCCGGGTCGAAGCTGGTCGAGCCGGCTTCATCCAGCAGGGTCGCGCTCTCGAAGGCAGCGCCTTGCGGCAAGGTGGCCTGCAACGTCAAGCCGGTCACCCCGGCGCCTGGCGCGGTACGGGCCAGGACCGTCACCATGTTGGTAAGCCCGCCGACCGTCTCGTGTTCCGGCGTGGCGTCCACCGTCTCCAGCGTTACGGCAGCGGGGGTTATGCCGATTGCCAGACGGGTCGCGAGGGCGACCTGGCTGTTTGGCGCGCTGACGACCAGTGCCAGGGGAGCGCCTGGCGTGGCCAAGGCGGACACACGCAGGCGCACCTGGATCTCTGGCGACGATGCCTGCGGGATCGTGAGGCCGTACGGCAGGCGCACCGCGACCAGGATGCCGCCTGGCGGCCCGGACACGAGCTGGCGCGTTCCGTCGAGATTACGCGCGAGTGGGTGGAACGCCTGCCCGGCTGCATCCAGCTTTACGGCGAAGGTCTGCAGGTCCTGGCCGAGCAGGGTCGCCCCGTCCAGGCCTAGCCCGCTGCCGCTTTCCATCATCAAGGTCACGAACGGCGTGCGGGGCAGGGCTGGCATGACCGGCCAACCTCCGTCGCCCAGCTTGATGGTTAAAGTGGCGACGCTGCCGAGCAGGGCCGAAACGGAGCCACCAGCCAGGACCTGACGGTTGTCCAGCCTGAGGGCAATAGATTGGTCGCTCATACGCTTCGTGCCCTACCGCCATAGTTTTTGTCAGCGGGGGCAGGTTAGCGGTCAAAGATTGCCAAATAGTTACGATGCAGGCTTAAGTGCGGTGCGTCTGACGGTCGGTCAGCCAGCCAACGCTTGCAGCCGCTCCACTCCGCGTGCGTCGGCCAGCACGGCTGCCGTTTCCTGCCGGGTCAGTGACGCCAGGCCGGCTTCGAGCGTGTCGGCCTCCTGCAGTTTTGCCAAGCCGAGCAGCAACGCGACATCAAATGGCTCGCCGGGCCGCCGGGCGGGCGGCAGCATGGCCGTGTGCGCCGCCAACAGCCGCACATCCTGGAACAAGATTCGGACTGCGCTGGCCTCATTGGGCGCCAACGCGCCATGAAGCCGGTCCGCCTCAAGCAGGACGGCTGGCGGCGCGGCCTCCTCCGGCGTGCGCAGCAGGCCGATGCGCCGCAGCGCCCGCCCGGCATCGCGGCGCGCCGTGAGCGTCGCCAGCGGCACCGCCAGGGCCAGGCCCAGCACCACCGGGGACATCCACAACAGCAGCGACGGCGACACCAAATAAGACGCGACGCCGAGCAGCAGCCCGATCGCCGTATGCCCACGGTACTGCCGGATGGTCTGGCCGAGCGGCACGTGCCCGTCGTCGCGGCGCTGCGGCTGCCATCCGCCATCCCGGCCCGCCAGGATCGACACGACGGCGGAGGACTGCGTCAGCATGGCGACCGGCGCGATCAGCCCGGTCAGCACCGTCTCGACCAGCACGCTGACGCCGGCCCGCACTGCGCCGCCACAGCCGCGTCGCTCCGCTGGATTGGCCAGCAACGCCACATAGGCCAGTAGTTTTGGGCCGAGCAGCACGGCCATGGTGCCGATAAACACCCACATCGACCGTACCGGATCCACCGCCGGCCAGATTGGGAACAGGCTGGGGCCCGCCGGAAAGTACTCGGGCAGCACGAAGCGGGCTTGCAACGAAATCAGGATGCCGGTGACCAGGAACAACAGCCAGAGCGGCGCGGTCGCATAGGAGCCGATGCCCATCAGCAAGTGCAGCCGGCTGATGGGGTGCAGCCCGCGCGTCGGCAGCACAGCAGCGTGCTGCAAGTTGCCCTGGCACCAGCGCCGGTCCCGCACGGCGATGTCGGCGAGGCTTGGCGGACCTTCCTCGTAGCTGCCCGGCAACGCCGGCATCATGTGCACAGCCCACCCGGCCCGGCGCAGCAACGCCGCCTCCACGAAATCGTGGCTCATGATGTGCCCGCCGAACGGCTTCCGCCCCCGAAGCGTCGGCAACCCTGCGTGCCCAGCGAAGGCGGCCGTGCGGATCACCGCGTTGTGGCCCCAGTAGTTGCCCTCCGCCCCATGCCACCACGCGATGCCGTGCGCGATCATCGGCCCGTATACCCGGCCGGCGAACTGCTGCATGCGCGCGAACAGCGTCTCGCCGCCTACGATGACCGGCAAGGTCTGGATCAGCCCGGCATCCGGCGTCCGCTCCATCGCGCCCACAAGCCGCACCAGGCAGTCGGCGGTCATGACGCTGTCCGCGTCCAGGATCAGCATTTGCGGATAGGCGGCGCCGAACCGCTGCACCCAGTCCGCGATGTTGCCGGCCTTACGCTCCAGGTTCTTGGGCCGCCGCCGGTAAAAGATGCGCCCGTGCCCCCCAGTACGGTCCCGTAGCCCCAGGAACGCCGCCTCCTCCGCGATCCAAACGTCCGGGTCGGTGGTGTCGCTGAGGATGAACAAGTCGAAGTGCGGCAGCCGGCCGGCGCGGGCGAGGTCATCGTGGATCACTTCCAGCGCCGCCATGACACGCCCGGGCGCCTCGTTGTAGGTGGGCATCAGCAGCGCCGTGCGCGTGGACAGCTCTGGCAAAGCAGTGCCGGCTGGGTCGAGCCGCCGTCCGCCGCCCGCCAGCAACGATACGAACCCGCATATGGCGCTGACCAGCGCCAACGCGATCCAGGCGAACAGGGTGACGAACAGCCCGAGTATCAGGCCTTCGAGCATCGTAAGCCCGCCCACGTTCAGCACGAGGTGCATCTCCCGCGCCGCCACCGCCGTGATGAGGACCGCGCCGCCGATGACCAGCAACCGGCGCAGGCCCATGCGCGGCGGGGACGACGCGGGACGCGGCGTGCGGCCCGGCGCGGCTTGCAGGTTTTGTGCAGGCATAGCGAGCGGTGCTTCGTCCGGCAGCGCCCGGAACGGGACGGTCAGGCCGTCCAACGGTACACCCAGGTCTCAGACAACGGGGTGTCGTTCAACAGAAGCTGCACCCGCAACTCCGCCGGCTTGTTGTCGTCCGGCTCCAACTCGAACGCGATGCGCCAGCCCGCCTCCGGGTTGGGCTGCACCGTGACGTTCTGGATTTTCCCACGGTCCACGCTGGCGGCGACGCGGGGTTTGGCGTCCGGTGCCAGCGCGCGCAGCCGTTCACCGGCCAAATCCAGCACGAACAAGCGGGTGCCGGGCGTTCCCATGCCGCTCCGGCTATCGGTGAAGCGGGCCAGGTCGGTCGGCGCGCTGGACCCGGCGCCCCAGTGCATACGATAGGTGAAGCTGTGCTCGCCCTTGGCCTGCAACGGCTGCTTCGGACGCCAGTATGCGACGATGTTGTCGTGGATTTCCGCCTTGGTCGGGATTTCCACCAGTTGCACGACGCCGTCGCCCCAGTCGCCGATCGGCTCGATCCACAGGCTCGGCCGGCGCTCGTAGTGCGCCTCCAGGTCCTCGAACGACCGCACGTCTCGGGCGCGCTGCATGAGGCCGAAGCCGCGCGGGCTTGTGTCGGCGAACGAGCTGATTTGCAGGGTGCGCGGGTTGGCCAGCGGACGCCACAGCTCCTCCCCCCGGCCGGTCAGCATTTGCAGGCCGTTGCTGTCGTGCACCGCGCGCCGGTAGTTGTCCACGCCAGAGCGGTCGGTGGCGTCGAAGAAGAACATGCTTGCCATGCCGGCAATCCCGGCTTGGGCGATCTCCACCCGCGGATAGAGCGTGAGTTCGACGTCGAGCACCGTGGTGTCGCCGGGCCGGATGGTGAACCGGGCGGCGCCGGCGGCGCTCGGACTGTCGAGCAGGCCGGTGACCACCATGCTGTTGGTGCCAGGCTGCGGCCGTTCGAGCCAGAATGCCCGGAACGCTGGGAACTCCTCGCCGCCCGGGTCTGCCGTCTTGATGCCGAGGCCACGGGCGGACAAGCCGTAACCCTGGCCTTTTGCGACCGCACGGAAGTAGCTCGCGCCCAGGAACACCGCGACCTCGTCCGCATAGTCCGCCTGGTTCAGGGGTGCGTGGATGCGGAAGCCGGCGTAGCCCAGGTCGCCCTCGGGCTTTGGGTTAGGGCCGAAGTCGAACAGTTCGGGGCGGTAGGATAGGGGCTGGGCGCGCCCGTCCACGACCTCATGCAAGTCCACGCGCTGCTTGAAGATGGAACCACGGTGGAACAATTGCGCCTCGAAGGGCAAGCCGCTGCCGCGCCACAGCGCCTGCGCCGGGTCAAAGCGGATTTGGCGGTAGGCGTCGTAGGACAAATTGGCGATGCCGTCCGGCAGCTTGGTGTCCGGTTCGCGAAACGGCGCCTCCGCTAGGCTGCGCGCCAAGCGGCGAACTGTCTGCGCATCAAAGACTTCGCCCACGGCATCAGCGGCCAGCACCACCTTTGCTGACACGCTTGCCGCAACAGCCCCCGTCATCAATGTTCGTCGCCGCAGTTAACCCTCCTCGTACCGTAGCCAGCCATTAGTCAAGAAGGTTGCCCTGTGCCGCCTCGCGCGTCCATAGAAATTGCATCGGCTATGGACGCGCGCAGGTTGTGGTTAGGCGTGACTGGGGCCGCCGAGTTGCTTCTGCCGCAGCGCCGTTAGCCGGTCCGAGAGGTTGGTCGGCGCCGGCAACCGCCCCTGCACCTGGGCCATAGCGCTGGCGATGTTCTTGTCGTCCTGCTCCGGGCGGGTCGGTGCCAGCAGCTTAGCCTTCGAGTTCGCGGACTCGGCGACGGCCAGGTCCTTGGCCGCGTTCTCCTGCATCGCCTTCAACGCGATGCTGAGCCCGCTGGTGGCGCCGGACAGCCCGGCCGCCTGCCGTGCCGCCTCTGCCCGGCGCTCCGCCATCTCGCGCTGCTGGTCCGCGCGCCCCATGTCGCGCTGCGCCCGGTTCAGGTCGTCCCGCGCGCTTTTAAGCTTCTGGCCGGCCTGCTGGTAGGTGTCCTCCAGCGAGCGCAGGAACTCCCCGGCGTCAGCCGCGTCGGCCTTTTCCCGCTCCACGTCCGGCGCCATGCTTTCGAGCATCGTCACCAAGGTGTGCAGGCTGCGCTCCAGCTCGCTTTTGCGGGCTGGGTTGGTCTCGGTGTCCATCTTGTGCTGGATTTGTTCGGCAGCCGCCATGCGCTGCTGCGACAGCAGCTCGATGGTGTCGGCCTCCTTTTTCTCGCGGTCGTACGCCTGCCGCGCCTCGGCGACTTGCCGGCCGAGTTGGTCGAGGTGCTCCTCCATGGTGCGCAGCTCCGCCTCAGTCGCGGATTTTGGGTCCCAGCGCACGATGGCCTCGACGGCGCCGTTCAGGGCGTTGTCGGCCTTCACGCCGACCAGGTTGCGGATGAATGAGTACATGGATGTCTCCTTGTGTTGATTTAACCGGCCATGGAACCGGCGTTCAGCAGCGCGACCGCGAGCTGAATGCCGACCAGCACCAAAGCTGCCGCGACGTTGCCGCCCTCGATCATGCCGCGCAGCCCGCTGATGATTTGCGCGGCGGCCATGAACGTCAGCAACTGGATAACCAGGGCCACCAGGCCCCAGATCAGGATATCGATCACCGACGCGCTGGTCGCGAGCGTGGCGGCGAGCGGGATGGCCAGCGCTACCAGCGTGCCCGCGACTACGATGCCCGCCGCGACGTTGCCCTCACGCACGAGCCGACGCTCGTTGAAAGGCGTGAGGAAGTTGTAGCAGGCGAAGCCGACCCCCAGCAGCCCAAGCGTGGTCGCGAACTGGCCGACCAGCACCGGCAGGCCGGCCAGCAGCGTGGCGAGAATGTTCATGGACGCCCTTTCAAGTCAGGCAAGCGGCGAGATAGCATGTTAGGAAAGCTGCAACGTGGCGGGATTGAGGTCGATGCCGGCGCGGATTTCCACCCAGGCGCGGCCACCGTCCTCGACGGCAGCGACCAGGATGTACTCCATAGAGGGCGCTGGGTCGGCCAGCCCGGTCGGCGCAGCATACAGCATCGCCTGGCTCTGCACCGTCCGCCTGCCGTCCAAACCCTCGATGGTCTCTGACAGTGCGCGGGGCGAGACGCGGGCATCGCTCGGCGCCCAGACACGGGCATAGGCCTTGCCGTCCTTGGTCTGGAACTCCGGCCAGCCGATCATGCCCTCAGCCGGATCGAGCCACGCGGCCCACTCCTGCGGATCGGTAGGCGACACTTCGTCGATGGTGCCGAACAGCCGGCACTCGTCCGGCAGCCCGGCTGCGTCCAGGTGCAGTTGCACTAGCGAACGGTCATCAGGCAGGTACAGCCGGGTCAGCTTGGTGTTGCCGCTGGTGACCTCGCCCACGGCCTTCACGCTGATTTGCCCGCTGCCGGAGCCTGCATCCGGCTGCGGCAGCTTGAGCGCTTCGCCCGCCAGGATGAACGGGGTGGGATCGAGCGCCAGGGTCATCCCGACGCGGAACCGGTCCGGCGTGTAGGCCTCGCCGGACAGCTTGTGGCGCAAAAGGTTGCCGGCTTGCTGCAATGGGGTCACGGGGCCTCTGGACGACGTGTTGGCAGATGACGTGTTGGCGGCAGCCGGACGGCGGCGGCTCCAGGCGAGGTAGCCGATGCCGCCGGCGCCAAGCAGGAGCACGGGCCAGACAAGCGATGAGCCGCCGCTGTTGTCGTTGGCCGCAACGGTTGGCGTGCGTTCCGGCACGGGCGCCGCCGCAACATCGGGCGGCACGTCGGGCGGCAAGTAGGTGGGATCCTTCGGCTGCCCCTCCTTGCCGGCCAGCGATTGGTCCAACTCGTCGAGCTTGCGGCGCACGTCGGCGTTCTCGCGCGCGAGACGGTCAGCCTCTGCGCGCCATTGCTGGACGCCAGGGTCGTCGCGATGGTTATGGAACCAGTCACTCGAACCGGAGCGGCCGAGGTTGTTGAACAGCGACCACAGGAACAGCCCGTCCCATACGCCGAAGCTGCGCTGCCCGCCGCCGAAGTAGCCGGTCGGCGGCGCGGACCAGCCGCGGTCCGAGAACCAGCCGGTCCGGCCCGGCGGCGCATACTGGCCGCCTGCATAGCCGCCCCCGTAGGACGGCGCTGGCGCTGGCCGTGGCTGCTGCGCATACTCGCGCTGCCGCCGGGCCAGGTCCTGCCGGTCGCGGTAGGCTCCGAGCGCGTTGCCCGACCGCTCCTGCGAAAAGCTGCGGTCGCCGGCGGACTGGTTGCGGGTGGTGGGGAACGTTGGCCGCACGGCACTCGTGGAAGGCCGGCTATAGCCGCCGCTGAACGACGGCGTGCGCCTCGCCGTAGAGCCACCGAACGAGGGGGTGCGCGCAAACCCGCCGCTGCTCGGCCGCGAGTATCCGCCGCTGGATCGCCGTTGGGCAAATGCGTCGTCCGGCACGACCAAGGCCGGGCCCAATGTCATCACGACAACGAGCACGCACGTCCAAATCCGCCTGTGTAAAGTTTCCGCCACTATAGTGTCCGCTCTGACGCAGGGGGTGCGTGCTGGCTATAACACGCCCTGCGCCCGGAGGTTCATTGCTTATTCGACCCGGAGACCCGATCCATGTGGCAGCCCAGCACCTACTACCCCGACCCGGCCGTCCAGGTCCTGCATCCTAGCTTCGCCAAGTACCGCTTGAGCCTCGCTGCCGTGGAGCGGCTCGCGACGGGGTTGAGATGGGCGGAAGGGCCAGCGTGGTTCGGCGACGCCCGGCACCTGCTGGTGAGCGACATCCCGAACAACCGCATCTTGAAGTGGGACGAAGAAACCGGCGCGGTCACCCCGTTCCGCCGCCCCTCCAACTTCGCCAACGGCAACACCCGCGACCGCCAGGGCCGGCTTGTCACCTGCGAGCATGGTGCGCGCCGGGTCACGCGCACCGAGCATGACGGCAGCGTGGTCACGTTGATGGACAGCTTCGACGGCAAACGCCTCAACTCGCCGAACGACGTTGTGGTGAAGTCGGACGGCACGATCTGGTTCACCGACCCACCGTTCGGCCTGCTGAGCGACTACGAGGGCGCCCGGGCCGAACAGGAGCTGCCGCAGAACCTGTATCGCCTGGACCCGGCCACCGGCCAGGCCACCGTGCTGGACGCCGAGATCAACGGCCCGAACGGCCTGGCTTTCTCGCCGGACGAGCGGACCCTTTATGTCGTGGAGTGCCGGTCCGAGCCGCGGCACATCCTGGCCTACGACGTGGTGGACGGCCACCGCCTGGCAGGCCGCCGCATCCTGATCGGTGCCGGGCCGGGCACGCCGGACGGGTTCCGGGTGGACGAGGACGGCAACCTCTGGTGCGGTTGGGGCATGGGCGTACCGGAGCTGGACGGCGTCATGGTGTTCAACCCGCACGGCGAGGCGATTGGCCGCATCGCGTTGCCAGAGCGTTGCGCGAACCTGTGCTTCGGCGGACTCAAGCGCAACCGGCTGTTCATGGCGGCGAGCCAGTCGGTGTACGCGCTGTATGTGAACACGCGGGGCGCGACCTGGCCGGGATAAGCTTGTTCCAACAACGGTCCAGCCGTGTCCTATCAACGGCGCAACTCGAAGCCGAACAAGCCGAGACCTGAGGAAAACCCCCACGATGCCGTACCGCTCACGTCCCAAAACGATTCTTGCCGCGTTCGCCCTGCTGTGGTCCGTGTGTCCGAACGCTGTCGCGCGCGACGATGACGACGGCGCGGACCTCATCCGCCGGCCCGTCAGCCGGACACACTATGACGGCGTCACGAACGACCTGTTGACCGCGGGACTAGGCCGCACTGGGCTGCAAGGCACGGCGCCCGGCTTCGCCGACCCGTTGCGGCCCACCGTCGAGGAACTGCGCCGCCGGGCCATCTTCGTGAACTACGGCGCGTTGGTGGATGTCAGCCCGGGCGGCGGCTACGGCACGTTCTGGGGACCGAACGTCATGGCGGACGGGACGGTCACCGCCAGCCAGGGGCTGATTGCCGGCGACGAAACGCTGGCCTACGCGCTGCAGCCCGACGGCTCCCGCGTCACCATGATGGTGCAGGTTCCCGACAGCTATAATCCGGCCCGCGGCTGCATCGTGACCGCGCCCTCCTCAGGCTCGCGCGGGGTGTACGGCGCCATCGCCACCGCCGGCGAGTGGGGGCTGAAGAACGGCTGCGCCGTCGCCTACACCGACAAGGGCACCGGCACCGGGTTCGACGACTTAAGCCAGGGACAGGTGACGCTGCTGCGCGGCGAGGTCGCCCCGGTCACAGCCGCCGGCAGCGCCTCGCAGTTCACCGCCGAGCTGTCGCCGTCCGGGCGCGCGGCGTTTAACGCGGCCAACCCGGACCGCTTCGCATTCAAGCACGCCTACTCCCAGGCCAATCCGGAGGCCGACTGGGGCCGCTACGTGCTACAGTCCATCCGTTTCGCGTTCGCCGTGCTGGATGAGAAGTATCCTGGCGCCCGCATCACGAAGCGCAACACCCTGGTGATCGCCTCCAGCGTGTCCAATGGCGGCGGCGCTTCGCTGCACGCGGCGGAACAGGACCGGCAGCGCCTGATTGACGGGGTGGCGGTGGCCGAGCCGAACGTCAACCCGGAGTACGTGGACCGTTTCTCCATCGTGCAGGGCAGCCGGCCGCCGGTGGCCAGGCATAGCCGCACGCTGTTCGACTACGTGACGTTGCAGAACGTCTATGAGGGCTGCGCCAACGCGGCCCCGGCGCTGGCGACCACCCCGCTCAACCTGGCCGCCAGCCCGGCCCGCTGCGCCGCATTGCAAACGGCCGGGCTGCTTGCGGGCGCGACCGTCGCCGACCAGGCCGCCGACGCGCAACGCATCCTGAACGAGTTCGGCATCCTGCCGGAGCAGAACGACACCCAGGGCGCGATGTGGTTCCTATACGTCCCGCAATCAATCGCCATGACCTATGGCAACGCTTATGGCCGGTTCAGTGTGGCCGAGTCGCTGTGCGGCTACAGCCTTGCCGCCACCGCTGCCGGCAAGCCAGCGCCGCTCGCCCCGGCCTCCGAAGCGATCCTGTTCAGCCTCAGCAACGGCATCCCGCCGACCGGAGGCGTCAGCCTCATCAACAACCTCGCGCCGGCTGGCCCGACCGAGGACCGCGTGTCCACGCCCGACCAGGACCTCCGCGGCGCATTGTGCCTACGCTCACTGGCGTTGGGCCGCGACGCGGTGACGGGCGGGCCGTTGTCCCGGACCGAGGACGGCCAGGCCCGCCGCATCCGCCGGGGCATCGACGAGGTTCGCGCAACCGGCGACCTGCACGGCCTTCCGACCCTGATCGTCACCGGCCGCGGCGATAATATCCTGCCGCCGAACTTCACCTCGCGCGCCTACTTCGGCCTGAATCAAGTGCGGGAGGGGCAGCGCAGCCGGCTCAGCTACATTGAGGTTACCAACGCGCAGCATCTTGACGCCGTGCTGGGGATCGCCGGGTTCAACAGCGCCTACGTGCCGCTGCACCGGCACTACGTCCTGGCGATGGACCAGCTCTACGCCCACCTCCGCAGCGGCGCGCCGCTGCCAGCGAGCCAGGTCGTGCACACGACGCCGCGGGGAACCAGCGCGGGCGGCGTGCCTCCGCTCACCGCAGCGAACGTGCCGGCGTTCGCCGCCGCGCCGGGAGCCGACGCGATCACCTTCACGGGACAGGCGGTGCTGATTCCTGAGTGACCCGGCGGATTGCTCGTTGCGCTATGGCCGGGTCATGCCCGGCTGCACCTCGAACCGCTCTCCCACCTCCTGGCCCTGCTCGAACGCAGCCATGTTCACCCGGCGCTCCGCGGCACGGCGCGACCGGAACCGCAGGCCAAGCTTCGCCAGCTCCGTTTCAACGATCCCGGCCTTCGCAAGGACCAAGTCCCGCCCGGACGCCCCCCGCAGCGCCGCCTCGCGTTCCGCCCGCATCGACTGCAGTTTCGCCGTGATCCCATGCGACAGGCCCAGCACGAACGAGGTGCTTAGCGCCCGCCGCCGCCCGCCGCGTCCGCACAGGTACTCGGCGCTGGCGCGGAAGCGGTTGCCCTCGGTCTCGAATGCCTGGGCGACCAAATCCTGTAGATAGGCCGCTGCCTGCACATCCGCCGGCAGGCCGAATAACACCCAGTGCAGCCTGCCTTCCGCGTCGGTGTGGAACCAGCTCCGGCAATCGAAGAACGCCGCAACTGCCGGCAGGCACTCGTCCACCGGCCCGGCCCGGCGGCGGCCAGTGGGGACCACCGCCTGCTCGCACGGCTGCTGCGCCAGCTCGATGTCGGTCATCGACAGGCCGTGCCGGTCCAGCAGCTCCGCCACCTTGGCCGCCGCCGCCAGCGCCTCCGGCTCGGTGCAGCCGCGGTCGGTTGTCCTGGCGCGCAGCCCCTCGACCCGGGCCAGCAACGCCTGGGTCGGCGCATCTACAATCATCGGCGCACCCGCTGGCAGTACTGCTGGTAGTCGGCGCCGAACTTGTCCAACAGGTAACGCTCCTCGCGCAGGATCACGCCCCACTGCACGAGCGCCAACAGCGGCGGCAGAAGCAGCAGCGCGACCAGGCTGTCGAACACCAGCGCCAGCGCTGCGAACGCGAGCGCTATGCCAGCATAGATCGGGTTGCGGCTCCAGGCATACACGCCCGTCGTCACCAGCGCCGTCGTCGGCACCCAAGGCTCGACCGCCGTGTTGGCCCGGCGGAACCCGCTTAGCGCGCCAGCAATCAAGGCCACCGCAGCCGCCAGCAATGCCGCGCTTAGCACCCATCGCAACGGTTGCGCCAGGCCGGTTGGCGTCCGCCGCAGCCCGAAATCGAGCGCAAGCCCCATCAACAACGTCCCGGCAAACAGCAGGGGCGGCGGCGCTATGACGCCCGGCGTGTCGGTGCTCACGCGCAGCTTCAGGCCTCGTTCGTGAGCTCGTAGGTCACCACGTCGAACTTCACCAGCCAGGCCGGGCCAAAGTTGGTGACGAGCGCCACGTCCGTCGCGTCCCGGCCACGGCCCATCAGCAGGCGGCCAATCCGCGGCTTGTTGTGCCGGGCGTCGAACGTGTACCAACGCGGGCCGTCGCTGCCGTCCAGGAACGCCTCGAACCAGCCGGAGAAGTCCATCGGCGCGTCCACCGGCGGGATGCCGATGTCGCCGAGGTAGCCGGTGCAGTAGCGCGCCGGGATGTTCATGCAGCGGCACAGCGCGACCGCGAGGTGCGCGAAATCGCGGCACACGCCCTGGCGCTCGTCATAGGCGTTCCGCGCGGTCTTGTTGGGCCGGGCATGCTCGTAGCCGAACACGATCCGCTCGTGCACGAAGTCGCAGATCGCTTGCACCCGCGCCCAACCCGGCTCGGTGTTGCCGAACAGCGACCATGCGGTCTCGTGCAGCAGGTCCGTGTCGCAGTACCGGCTGCCGAGCAGGTAAACGAGGGTGCCGGACGGCAGCTCGTCGACCGGGATTTGCTTCGCCCCCAAATCGACCCGGTCAGGCTCGCCACTGTCGTTGATGTCGAACAGCGTCGAAATCACCAGAGGACCCGGAGGGGCCACGATCCGGTGGCAGAGATTGCCGAAATCATCCTTGTAGGGGCGCACATCGACCTTCGGCTCAAACTGCATCACCTGCGGCGTCAGCAAATCCGCCTCCCGCGACGGATGAAGGCTCAACAGCAGCAGCATTGGGACCGGTTGCGGGCTGTCGTAGCCAATGGTGTAGCCGGCACGGATGCGCATCGGGTGCTCCTTAGGGGTTTATCTTGGGAGGCGAGCCTCATCAGAGGTCACCTGGATGTTGACCTCCATGCCCAGGCAATCCCCGGCCGAACCGATCCAGCTTCCCGATAACGGAATCGCCTGGCTCGGGTCCCGGGCCACCGCGACGCGGATCAGGTCCTGGCTGCCGATGATGCCGTTGGTGGGATCGAACTCAACCCAGCCCGCGCCGGGCACATAGACCTGCACCCAGGCATGCGTGTTGCCACCGCCATTGTGCGCGTTCTGCCCGTCCCGCGACGGCACGTAGATGTAGCCGCTTACGAACCGCGCCGCGAAACCCAGGCAGCGCAGGGCTTCAATCATCAACACGGCGAAATCCCGGCAGCTTCCGGTGCCGAGACGGAGCGTGTCGGGCGGTGGCTGGATGCCGGGTTCATGCCGGCCCCGGTAGGTGAACTGCCGCCGGATGCGCTGCGTCATGGCTTCCAGCAACGCGACGGTCTCGGTTGGACCGTCCGTCCTAAGAAACGACCGGGCCCACCGGTCAATCACATGGGCTGGGTCGGGGTAGTGCCGCTCCATGGAGCGCTGCAAATCGGGCAAGTCCTGAGGATCGTAGCTAAACGGGTAGATGCGGGCGTAGTCCTCGACCCAGGACGCCAGGCCCGGCCCATCGGCGCCGGCGTGGTCCAACCGGAGGGTGCTGAGGAACGACAGCTCACGCGCGCGTTCATGGAAGCGGGCGATGGCGACGCAGTTGCCGAACACATCGAGCATCCAGCGCAGCTCCGCCGGCTGTGGCGTGATGTCCAGGCTGGCCTCGATCTGGCGCTGGTCCTGGCTGTCGCGCGGCCGCAGCATCATCCGATGTTCGCCGAATGCGACCGGTTTGCGGTAGCGGTAGGTCGTTCGGTGTTGGACGGTCAGGATTGGCACGGCGACTTGGAAACGGCTCGTGGACCATCGGGTTTCATGAGCCTGCCCTACGACGCTGGGTTAGACCTGCGAAGCCATGCAAATCACATGCCTGGCTTGATGGACGGTTCAGCTCAACTGGGCCTCCCGAACGAGCCGAAGCTCGCCCGACACTGCATGCTTGATATGGTACTGGTAGTCGCGGCCATCCTTGGGCAACAAACGGACCACGGTATAGGTGCCTCGTTCAGCCGCGATCTCGCCGGGTCCCGGGAAATACTGGACGGACTGCCCAATGATGAAGGAGTGGCTCACGCGGCAATCCGTCCGGTGCGCATTAGGCTGACGCCTTCTTCGACTTGCCTTTGGCCGGAGCGGCTGCTGGGACCGGAACGTTCATGGCGTCCTTCACCTGCTTCGCGGGGGTGAACGCCAGCTTCTTGGATGCGGCGATCTGGATTGTTTCCCCAGTCGCGGGGTTGCGGCCCTGCCGCGCGTCACGGCTGCCCACCTTGAACTTGCCGAACCCAGGAATGGAGACCTCCCCGCCCTGCTTGGCAGTGTCGACGATTGCGGCGAACACGGCCTCAACGACCTGCTTGGCTTGTGACTTGTTGAGGTCGTGTTTGGCGGCGATGTGGTCGGCTAATTCGACTGTGTTCATGTCAATTTATCCTGCATGATTTGGAAAGCCGGGCTAGCAAGTCGCAACGTCCATGTCACGGTGGTTCATTTCAAGCGAGTCTCGCAAGCCTAACGCCAGGGTCATGAGAGTGTAGCTAGTCCAGCACACGGTTTGCACCGTATGCAGCACTGGGTGCAACACCGTTCCAGCCCGACACCGCAAACTTTAAATTCCATTAATGGCGAAATAATGCAATTTTGGTACGATGACCGAAGTTAGTCGGGCGGTCGGGGAAGGCCAGCCCAAGCCGGTTCTCCCCGCCTCCACCCAAAACGTGCAAACAACCACCTGGCGCCAGGGCTTGCCGGCCGCCGGCCATAGGGCCGTGCCGGAAGAGACGGCGGTTGCGTTCTCCTATAACCGGGTCTCGCACGCCGTCATGATGGCGACTCCCCTAGATCTGCGGGATTTCGCAATCGGGTTCAGCCTCAGCGAAGGCGTCGTGGGGACCATGGCGGACATCCAGGAGCTGGACGTCGTTGCGTCCGTGAACGGGGTCGAGCTGCGGATGTGGGTCGAACCAGCCTGCATGGAGCGTCTCGCCGCACGGCGTCGCAGCGCGGCCGGGCCGACGGGGTGCGGGCTCTGCGGCCTGGACAGCCTTGAGCAAGCGGTGCGGCCGACGCCGCGCGTCCATTCAACCATTCGCCTGGCCGCCGATGACATCCATGCCGCGGCAGCGCTGCTCGAACCGGCGCAGGCGCTCAACCGGCTGACGCGTGCGGTGCATGCAGCCGGGTTCATTGCGCCCGGTGGCAATTTGGTCGCGTTGCGGGAGGATGTCGGGCGGCATAACGCGCTGGACAAGCTGGCGGGGGCGCTCGCGTCGGCCGGGGTGGACGCCGGGTCCGGCACGGTCGTGATGACCAGCCGGATTTCGGTGGAGCTGGTGCAGAAGCTGGCGGCCATGGGCGCGGCGGTGCTGGTTGCAATGTCCGCTCCAACCGCCTTGGCGCTTCGGGTAGCAGAACAGGCCGGCATCACCATAGTGGGTGTGGCGCGGGCCGACGGCTTCGAGGTGTTTACCAGGCCGGACCGGATCGGCAGCACGGTGAGCCACCGCAACGGCTGACGTGACAGGGATGTGGCAATCGCGGCCGCCGGGCAACGGCGGCTGCACAGGGGAGGCGTTGGGTATGGAGGGAGTTTCCGTCGCATCGGCTGATGCGGGTGCGAGTGGCTTGTTGGACCGGGCGCGAACAGTCGCTGGGCCGGGGTTCAACCGGTGGCTCGTGCCCCCGGCCGCGTTGGCGATCCATCTCTGCATCGGCATGGCCTACGGTTTCTCGGTGTTCTGGCGGCCGCTGACCCGGGCGATCAACGGGTCGACGCCGGTTGCCTGCCCACCGGGCACCGGGATGCTCGACCGCCTGTTCACCACGTCGTGCGACTGGCTGCAGACCGACGTCACGATCATGTACACCCTGTTTTTCGTGTTCCTCGGGTCTTCCGCCGCCCTGTTCGGCGGTTGGCTCGAACGGTCCGGGCCGCGCAAGGCCGCGTTCGTCTCAACCGTCTGCTGGTGCGGCGGCCTCGTGATCTCGGCGCTGGGCGTCTACCTGCATCAACTCTGGATGCTGTGGCTTGGCTCGGGCGTGATCGGCGGCGTTGGGCTGGGCCTCGGCTACATCTCGCCCGTGTCCACGCTGATCAAGTGGTTCCCGGACCGCCGCGGCATGGCGACCGGCATGGCGATTATGGGTTTCGGCGGCGGCGCGCTGATTGGGGCGCCGTTGGCCGACATCCTGATGAACTACTTTAAGACGCCGACGTCGGTCGGCGTATGGCAGACCTTCCTGGTGATGGCGGCGATCTACGCCGTATTCATGTTCTCGGGCGCGTTCGGCTACCGCGTGCCGCCGGCCAACTGGGTGCCGGAGGGCTGGACCCCGCCGGCCGCCAGAAGCGGGCTGATCACCACACGCAACGTGCATTTGCGGGACGCGCACAAGACGCCGCAGTTCTGGCTGATTTGGATCGTGCTGTGCATGAACGTCTCAGCCGGCATCGGCGTGATCGCGGTGGCGTCGCCCATGTTGCAGGAAATCTTCGGCGGCTCGCTGGTCAACCAGCCCGGCGTCAAGCTCGACGCGCTGGACCCCGGCGGCAAGCAGATGGTGGCCACCATCGCGGCGGGCTTCGTGGGCCTGCTGTCGCTGTTCAACATCGGCGGACGGTTCGTATGGGCGTCGTTCTCCGACAAGATCGGCCGCAAGCTCACCTATCTCACATTCTTTGCGCTCGGCATTGCGCTTTACGCCGGCTCGCCCTGGGCGGCAGGGATCGGCAGCCAGGCGTTGTTCGTCGCATTCATGGGCGTGATCCTGTCGATGTACGGCGGTGGGTTCGCGACGGTGCCGGCGTACCTCGCCGACGTGTTCGGCACGCAGTTCGTGGGCGCGATCCACGGCCGGCTGCTGACCGCATGGTCCACCGCTGGCGTGCTGGGACCGATCGTGGTGACGCAGATCACCCAAACGCAGAAGGATGCAGGGGTGCCGCTCGATCTGGTCTATAACCGGACGCTCTATGCGATGGCTGCGTTCTTGGCGGTCGGCTTCGTCGCCAACCTGCTGGTCCGGCCGGTGGCGGAGCGGTGGTACATGAAAGACGTTGAACCGACGCAGGCGACGGCGGTGGCCGGCGGCTCCTATGGCATCGGCCGTGGTGGCTTCTCTGGGCCGGCGTTGCTGGCCTGGGCTTGCGTGGGGCTTCCGCTGCTGTGGGGCATCTACATCACGCTGACCAAGGCGCTGGTGCTGTTCCGGTAGGAGTGACTGATGGCAAGGATCGGGTTCATCGGCTTGGGCAACATGGGCGGCCCGATGGCGCTGAACCTGGTCCGCGCCGGGCATAAGGTCAGCGGGTTCGACATGTCGGCGTCCGCGCTCGACAGCCTAGCGGCCGGGGGCGGGCAGCGTGCCGCGTCCCTTCTGGACGCCGTGGACGGGGCATCCGTGGTCATCACGATGTTGCCGGCCGGGCGGCATGTGCGCGAAGTCATGGGACAGGTGTTCGGGCACGCTGCCCCCAGCACGCTGCTGATAGATTGCTCGACCATCGACGTAGCCACCGCGCGCGAGATGGCGGCCGAAGCGGTCCAGCACGGCTTCGCGATGCTCGACGCCCCGGTGTCCGGAGGCGTATCGGGCGCCACTGCCGGCACGCTCACCTTCATGGTGGGCGGCACCGCCGACGCGTTCGAGGCCGCCCAACCTGTCCTGTCCGTGATGGGCCGCACCATCGTCCATGCGGGCGACGCCGGGGCCGGGCAGGCGGCGAAGGTGTGCAACAACCTGATCCTCGGCATATCGATGCTCGCGGTGTCCGAGGGGTTCGCGCTTGCGGACAAGCTCGGGCTGTCGGCGCAGGCGCTGTTCGACATCAGCTCAACCGCGTCCGGGCAGTGCTGGGCGCTCACCAACTACTGCCCGGTGCCAGGTCCGGTGCCCACGTCGCCCGCCAACCGGGACTACCAGCCCGGTTTCGCGGCCGACTTGATGCTGAAGGACCTGACGCTCGCGACCGACGCTGTCGCCAGCACTGGCGCCGCCAGCGTGCTGGCCGGGCCGGCACGCGAGGCCTATGCGCGGCTGGCCGAGTTGGGGCTTGGGGCCAAGGACTTTTCGGTTGTGGCGCGGGCATTGCTTGAGGGGCAACTCGGCCGGTAGAACGGTCCTCATGCGGATCACCTCGGCGCTGGATACGCGCTCCCCAGAGTTCCATGCCAATGCCGAACGGATGGGCCGCCTGGTGCAGGAGCTGCGACAGGCGGTTGACGTCATCCGGCTGGGCGGCGGCGAGGCGTCCCGTGCACGGCACATGGGACGCGGCAAGCTGCTGCCGCGGGACCGGGTGCGGGCGCTGATCGACCCGGGCAGCCCGTTCCTGGAGCTGTCGCAACTGGCGGCGCACGGCCTGTATGGCGGGGACATCCCCGGCGCAGGGCTGATTACCGGAGTTGGCCGGGTCATGGGTCGGGAGTGCGTCATCGTGGCAAACGACGCCACGGTGAAGGGCGGCACCTACTTTCCCATGACGGTGAAGAAGCACTTGCGCGCTCAGGAGATCGCGCTGCAGAACCGCCTGCCGTGCATCTACTTGGTGGACAGCGGCGGCGCCAACTTGCCGAACCAGGACGAGGTATTCCCGGACCGCGACCATTTCGGCCGCATTTTCTACAACCAAGCGCAGATGTCCGCCGCCGGCATCGCCCAGGTCGCGGTGGTGATGGGCAGTTGCACGGCTGGCGGCGCCTACGTGCCGGCCATGTCGGACGAGAGCGTCATCGTGCGCAACCAGGGCACGATCTTCCTAGCCGGCCCGCCGCTGGTGAAGGCCGCGACCGGGGAGGTCGTGACGGCCGAGGACCTGGGCGGCGGCGAGCTGCACAGCCGCGTGTCCGGCGTCACCGACCACTTGGCGGAGAACGACGCGCATGCGCTCGGCATCGCCCGGCGGATCGTCGGCAACCTGAACACCTTGAAGCGCCACCGCCTCGATTTGCAGCCGCCGCGCGAGCCGCTTTACCCCGCCGCCGAGCTGCACGGCGTGGTGCCGGCGGACACGCGGGAGCCGTATGACGTGCGGGAGCTGATCGCGCGCGTCGTGGACGGCTCGGAGCTGGACGAGTTCAAGCGGCTGTATGGCCCCACCCTGGTCACCGGGTTCGCGCGCATTTGGGGCTACCCCGTCGGCATCGTCGCCAACAACGGCATCCTGTTCAGCGAGAGCGCGCAGAAAGGCGCACACTTCATCGAGGTATGCGCCCAGCGCGGCATCCCGCTGGTGTTCCTGCAAAACATCACCGGGTTCATGGTGGGCCGGAAATACGAGAGCGGCGGCATCGCCAAGGACGGCGCCAAGATGGTGACGGCGGTGGCGACGGCGGCGGTGCCGAAGTTCACCGTCATCGTCGGCGGCAGCTTCGGTGCCGGCAACTACGGCATGTGCGGCCGGGCATACTCGCCGCGGTTCCTGTGGATGTGGCCCAATGCGCGCATCTCGGTGATGGGCGGCGTGCAAGCCGCAAGCGTGCTGTCCACCTTGCGGCGGGACAACTTGGAGGCGCAGGGCAAAACCTGGTCCGCCGAGGACGAGGCCGCGTTCCGCGCGCCAATCGAGGCGCAATACGAGGCGCAGGGCAACCCGTTCTACGCCAGTGCCCGCCTGTGGGATGACGGCGTGATTGACCCGGCCGATACCCGCATGGTGCTGGGCCTCGGCCTGTCCGCCAGCCTCAACGCGCCGATCGAGGAGACACGCTTCGGCGTGTTCCGCATGTGACCAGCATGTTCCACACCCTGCTGATCGCCAACCGCGGCGAGATCGCCTGCCGGGTCATCCGCACGGCCCGGCGCATGGGCATCCGCACCGTCGCCGTGTACTCCGAGGCGGATGCCGGGGCGCAGCACGTGCTGTTGGCGGACGCTGCCTACCCAATCGGCCCGGCGCCGGCGCGGGACAGCTACCTCAATGCTGGTCGTATCCTGGACGCCGCCCAGCAGTCCGGCGCGCAGGCGGTGCACCCGGGCTACGGCTTCCTCAGCGAGAATGCGGAGTTCGCCGAGGCGTGCGCAGCCGCCGGGGTCACGTTCATCGGCCCGCCGCCGGCCTCCATCCGGGCGATGGGCAGCAAGTCCGCCGCAAAGGCGCTGATGGAACAGGCTGGCGTGCCGCTAGTGCCGGGCTACCACGGCGCGGACCAGGACCCGGCCGTCCTTGCCGACGCCGCCGCGCGCATCGGCTATCCCGTGCTGATTAAGGCCAGCGCCGGTGGCGGCGGCAAGGGTATGCGAGTAGTCGAGGGCGCTGGCGGGTTCGCCGAGGGCCTGGCACTGGCAAAGGGTGAAGCGGCGTCCAGCTTCGGCGACGACCAAATGCTGGTGGAGCGGTATCTCACCCGCCCCAGGCACATCGAAATCCAGGTGTTCGCCGACACCCACGGCAATGTGGTGAGCCTGTTCGAGCGCGACTGTTCCATCCAACGGCGGCACCAGAAGGTGGTGGAGGAGGCGCCCGCGCCGGGCATGACGCCGGAGCGCCGGGCCAGCATGGGCGAGGCCGCCTGCGCCGCCGCACGGGCAATCGGCTACGTCGGCGCCGGGACGGTCGAGTTCATTACCGAGGCCGGCAACGCCGGAGGGGCCGAGCACGACGCGTTCTACTTCATGGAGATGAACACCCGGCTGCAGGTCGAGCACCCCGTCACCGAAATGATCACCGGGCAGGACCTGGTGGAGTGGCAACTCCGGGTCGCGGCCGGCGAGCGGCTGCCGCTGTTGCAGCACGAGCTGGGTATCACCGGCCACGCCATCGAGGTCCGGGTGTATGCCGAGGACCCGGACCGCGACTTCATGCCGGCGGTCGGGCAGCTCGCGCACCTGCGCCAGCCCGCCGAGGGGCCGCACGTGCGGGTGGACACCGGCGTGCGGCAAGGGGACGCCATCTCCGTGCACTACGACCCCATGATCGCCAAGCTGATCGTGTGGGACCGGGACCGGCCAGCGGCGGCGCAGCGGCTCGGGCGGGCGCTGGCCGAGTACGAGGTCGTGGGCGTGCGGACCAATCTTGATTTGCTGCGGCAGATCGCGGCGCATCCGGCGTTCGCAGCGGCCGAGTTGGACACCGGGTTCATCGCCCGGCACGCGGCGGCGCTCACGCCGGAACGGCCGCAAGCGCCTTCGGTGGCCTTGGCAGTGGCCGCGGCGGCGGTGCTGCGCGAACAAGGCACGCCGCCCCAGGACGCCGACCCGTTCTCGCCCTGGGCGCTGCTGACGGCATGGCGGATGAACGGCGACGGCTACCAGGACCTGCTGCTGCGAGACGGCAGCGTGCAGCATGCGGTCCGCGCCCACCCGCGCGTGGACGGCAGCCTGCGACTGGACCTGCCCGGCGGCTCGGTGCAGGTGGTGGCAACAGGGCCAGGGGACATCCTTGTGGACGGCGTGCGCAGCCGGGCGGGCGTGGTGCGCCAGGGAGATGCGATCACCGTCGTGCTCGGCGGGGTGAACTGGCCGCTGCAACTGATCGATCCGCTGAAGCCGGCGATGCTGGACCAGGCCGGCGGGGATCGCGTCGTGGCGCCGATGCCGGGCCGGATCATTGAGGTGCGCGTCGCCGCGGGCGCCAGCGTCGTGCGCGGCGAAGTGCTGCTGGTGCTCGAGGCGATGAAGGTGCAAATGCGGCTGACTGCCCCGCGGGACGGCGTAATCGGCGTAGTCCGCACCCGGGAGGGCGACCTGGTGAACGACGGCGCGGAGTTGGTGGCCTACGCCCCGCCGGATTGACCCTACCGAAGCCGCCGCGCGAGCTGCACTAGCGTCAACAGGCTGACGGACGCCGCCGCCAGCACGCAGGCCGCCGCGGACAGGGTGGGGCTCAGCACCTCGCGCAGCCCGGCGAACATCTGCCGCGGCAAGGTCACCTGGTCCGGACCGGCGATGAACAGGGTCACGATCAGCTCGTCGAACGAGACTGCGAACGCGAACACCGCGCCGGTGGCGACGCTGGGCGCCAGCAGCGGCAGCAGGACCCGGCGCAGCACGGCGCGCGGCGGTGCGCCAAGGCTGCTGGCGGCGCGGAGCAGCACCGGGTCGAAGCCCTGCAACCCCGCCAGCACCGTCATGAGGGCGTAGGGCGCGGCCAGCACCGTATGGGCCAGCACAAGGCCCGCCAGCGTGCTGGTCAAGCCCACCGGCGCGAAGGCCAGATAGAGCGCCAGCCCAGTGACAACCGACGGCACCACCACCGGCGCGGTCAGCAACGCCAGCAGCACCGCGCGTCCCGGCACCCGGCCGAAGTGCAGGCCCAAGGCGGCGAGCGTTCCGAGCGACGTGGCCAGCAGCATCGTAAGACCGCCGACCATCAAGCTGGTTCGCATGGCCGCCAGCCAGCGGCCGTCCGTGAACAAGACCCGGTACCAGCGCAGCGACAGGCCGGGGATGGGCAGGGTCAGCAGCTCCGACGAGGACAGCGACAGCGGTGCCACAGCCAGCAACGGCAGCACCAGGAATAGCAGGACGGCGGCGGTGAAAATGCGCAGCGTCGTCACTGTGGCCGCAACCCGGGCACGGCCAGCCGGGCCAGCAGCACGACGCCGGCGGACAGCGCCATCAGTATCGACGCCAGCGCCGCCGCCATGCCCCAGTTCAGGTTCTCGTTGGTGTAGGCGGCGATGGCGTTGCCCACCATCTGGTCTGAAGCGCCCCCCACCAGCGCGGGCGTGACCCAATAACCCACGGCCAACAGGAACACGATCCCCGCCGCCGCAGCGACGCCCGGCGCCGAGAGCGGCAGGTGCACGCGCAGGAATGCCTGCCACGGCGCAGCGCCCAACGCGCCGGCGGCCCGCATGAGCGCCGGGTCGAGCCGGCGCATGACGCCATACATCGGCAGCACCGCGAACGGCAGCAGCACGTGCACCATCGCTAGAACCACGGCGAATCGGGTGAAGATGAGCTGCGCCGGCTGCTGCAGCATCCCCGTGCCGACCAGGAGCGCGTTCAACGGACCTTCCCGCTGCAGCAGGATGAACCATGCGGTGGTGCGTACCAGCACGCTGGTCCAGAGCGGCAACACCACGAGCGCCAGCGCCAGCCGCGCCCAGCCACCGCGCAACAGGGTCAGGCCGTACGCCACGGGGTAGCCGAGCAGCAGGCAAATGAGCGTCGTAGCCAACCCTATCCCGAGGGTGCGGCCCAGCAACCGCACGAACACCGCCTGGTCCGGCGGCACCGGCGCGATACGGCCGTCGGCGTCCCGCGTGCGGTCCAACGCGCGCAGGACATAGAGGTCGGTCCATGGCCCGGCCGCGCGCTGGATCAGCCGCCAGGTCTGCGGGTCCGCCCATCGTGGGTCAAGCCGGACCAGCGCGTCCCGCCACGGCGCCGATAGCTGCGCCCGTACGGTCCGCAGCAGCAATGCGCGCGTGCCGGGCTGCTCGAAATTCAGCCGGCGGGTCAGGGCGCCGATGGCCTGTTGCCGCTCGGCGGCGGCGAGCTCGGCGGCGATGGCCTCGAACGCGGCAGGGTCGGGCAGGCCGTCGCCGCTCCAGCCGCGCAGCAACCGGGTAGTGCGGGGCAGGGCGGCCGAGACTTCGGGATCACGCAGCGCGGTGCCGAGCGTCATTGCCAGCGGCGCCAGGAATGCGGCGACGATCAGCAGCAACAAAGGCAACACGAGGAACGCCGCAAGGCCGATGCGGCGCGCAGGCGGGCCTACCGCGCGGCCCAAGTCATGAACCGCGCCTCAAGCTCATCGCCCTGTTCGGCCCAGAACTCCGTGTTGATGAACAAGCCCTGCCCGGCGTGGCTCGCGACCATGTTCGGGTTGCGGGCCACTAGCGCCTGGTCCGCCGCCGCCTCTGCGTTGGCCGGCGACACCGCCCAGTCCTGGCCGAGCGCCAGCAACGGCTTCGCGTCCGTCATGTAGTCCACCAGCTGCATCGCCTCGTTCGTGAAAGGCGAGCCGCGCACCACGGCCCAGTAGTCGAATGAGAACAGCATGGTGTCCCACAGCAACGGGTAGCTGGCACCCTCCTGCGCCGCGCGCGCAGTGCGGCCGACGTAGCCCACGGCATAGGCGACCTCGCCGGAGCCGACCAACTGCAACGGCTGCGCGCCGGAGCGCCACCAGACGATGCTGGGCTTGATCGCGTCCAGCCGCGCGAACGCCCGGTCCTGCCCGGCCTTGGTCGCCAGCACGGCATACACGTCGGACGCCACCACGCCGTCCGACAGCAACGCGATCTCCAGCGTCATCTTAGGGCCGAACCGGAAGCTGCGCTTGCCCGGGAAGGCGGCTATGTCCCACAGCTCGGCATAGCTGCGTGGCCCGGCGGCAATGCGCTTCTGGTCGTAGAACAACGCAACGCCCCAGCCGACCGCTCCGGCGCCGCACGCGGTGACGCCGCCGGGAATGAACTTGTCCTGCCGCACCAGGGCCGGGTCTAGCCGGGCGAACACGCCGTCCTCGCATCCGCGGGTGAGCTCGGGCGCTTCGACCATGACCACGTCCCAGGTAATGTCCCGCGCCTGGGTCATGGCGTAGATGCGCGCGACCTCGCCATTGTAGGTGTCGTCGCGCAATGCGACTCCGGCCGCTTTGGACCAGGGCTGGAACAGGTGGACCCGCGCGTTGTCCTGGAAACCGCCGCCGAAACCCACAACCGTCATGTCGCGGCCGAGGGCAGGCAAGGCCAGAAGCATGAGCGCGACGCTCGCGACAATGCCGGGCAGGCGCATGGAATCAACCCTCAGATTTCAGCGATGTATCCCAGCATAGCGGACCGCCGCCAAGCGTCAGGAGGCGCGAAACGGACCTGCCTGGGCTGGTCAGGCTGCGGCAGCGATGACACATTCGTGAACAGGGTACTCTCGACAGCCACGGCGTTTGCCCGTTGGTTCGGTTTGTAGATCAAGGAGCGTTGGGCGGATGGCCGCACGGGTGCTGGTTACAGGAGGCGCAGGGTTCATCGGATGCCATGTCGCCCGCGCATTGCTGGAGCGTGGTTACGCCGTCCGGGTGCTCGACAGCCTGATCGACCAGGTGCACAGCCGCGGTGCCCAAAGCAGCCCGGTGCTGCGCGAGACCGAGCTGATCCGCGCTGACGTGCGCGACCTGGACCGTGTGACGGCGGCGCTGGACGGCGTCGATTTTGTGATCCACCTGGCGGCCGAAGTGGGCGTCGGCCAGAGCATGTACGCCATCGACCGTTACGTGTCGGTGAACGACGGCGGCACCGCGGTGCTGTTCCAGGCATTGATCGACCGCCCTGTAGCCCGGGTCGTGGTCGCCAGCTCCATGAGCATCTACGGCGAGGGGCTGTACCGCACCGCGGGCGGCGAGCGCATGGACGACGTGGTGCGTCCGGCGCAGCGTCCGGGCGAGGGCTGGGACCCGACGGGACCAGACGGCGGGGCGCTCACGCCGATTGCCACGCCGGAGTGGAAGCGGCCCAACCTCGCCTCGGTCTATGCGCTTACGAAGTACGTGCAGGAGCGGCTGACGCTCACGGTCGCGCCGGCTTACGGTATGCAGGGCGTGGCGCTGCGGCTGTTCAACGTCTACGGGCCGGGCCAGGCGTTGTCCAACCCCTACACCGGCGTGCTCGCCATCTTCGCCTCCCGCCTGCACAACCGCGAACGGCCGATGGTGTTCGAGGACGGCCAGCAACGGCGGGACTTCGTGCATGTCGAGGACGTGGCGCGCGCGTTCCTGCTGGCGCTCGAGCATCCGCAGGCGGCCGGGCAGGTGCTGAACATCGGCAGCGGCCGTGACGTGAGCATTTCCGAGGTCGGCGGCGCGCTGGCGGGTGCGATGGGCGTGCCGCACCTCATGCCGGACGTAACCGGCAAGACGCGGGTGGGCGACATCCGGCACTGTTTCGCCGACATCTCGCTGGCGCGGGAGGTGCTGGGCTTCAAGCCGCGGCGCAGCTTCGAGGACAGCCTGGGCGAACTGGCGGACTGGGTGCGGCAACAGCAGGCCGAGGACCGGGTCGGCGTGGCCCGGCGTGAGCTGGAGCAGCGCGGGTTGGTCGCTTGACCCACGGCCCAGTCTTGCACGGTCCAGTCCTGCATGGCCCAGTCCTGGTCACCGGCGGCGCCGGGTTCATCGGCAGCAACCTTGCGGACCGCTTGGCGACGCAGGGCCATGACGTGCTGGTGTTCGACGCGCTCACCCGGCCCGGCGTCGAGGCCAACCTCGCCTGGCTGCGCCGCCGGCATCCCGCGCGCATTAAGTCCGTCGTTGCCGACCTGCGCGACCGTACGGCCCTGAACGCCGTTGCGGCCGAGGCCAGCGTTGTGTTCCACATGGCGGCGCAGGTGGCAGTCACCACCAGCCTCGATGACCCGCTGCACGACTTCGACGTCAATGTGCGCGCCACTTTGCAGCTATTGGAGGCGCTGCGGGCACGGCCCAAGCCGCCGCCCATCGTGTTCGCCAGCACCAACAAGGTCTATGGCAACCTCGCCGACATCGTGCTGTCCCGCGACGGCGACGCCCACTTGCCCGAGCACCCGGCGCTGCGTGCCCACGGCATCGGCGAGGACCGGCCGCTCAGCTTCTATACGCCCTACGGCTGTTCCAAGGGCGCGGCCGACCAGTATGTGCTGGACTACGCCCGCGGCTTCGGCGTCCCGGCCTGCGTGCTGCGCATGAGCTGCATCTACGGCCCGCGCCAGCTCGGCACCGAGGACCAGGGCTGGCTGGCGCACTTCCTGTACTCGGTGCAGGCCGGCCGGCCCATCAGCATCTTCGGCGACGGGCGGCAGGTGCGGGACGTGTTGTACGTGGACGACGCGGTGGACGCCTACATCGCGGCCTGGCACCGGATTGGCGCCGTGTCCGGGCAGGCGTTCAACCTCGGCGGCGGGCCGGGCAACGCGGTGACCTTGCTGCAGGTGCTGGCGGAAATCGGCGAGATCGTCGGGCGGCAGCCGGAGCTACGCTTCTCCGAGTGGCGGCCCGGCGACCAGCGTTATTTCGTCGCCGACACGCGCCGGGCCACGGCGGCGTTGGGCCTGGCGACGCCGGTCGGATGGCGGGACGGGCTGCGGCGCTTGGAACAGTGGATCGGCAAGGAACGGGCACGGACCCGGATGCCCGCCACGGTGCAGAGCGGCGCATGAGGGTCGCGCTGCTGAATCCGCCCTGGACCTTTGAGGGCAGCATCTACTTCGGCTGCCGCGAGCCGCATTTGCCGCTGGAGCTTGGCTACTGCCGGGCGGCGCTGGAGCGGGATGGGCACACGGTGCTGATGCTCGACGGGCATCTCATGGGGCAGGATTACGCCGAGCTGGCCGGGCTGGTGCGCGAGTTCTCGCCCGGCATGACCGTGGTGGCGACTGCGCCGAGCTACCTGTTCTGGCGCTGCGCCCAGCCGGAGCTCCGGGTGCCGCGGACCATGCTGGACGCGCTGGGCCACGTCGGCGGGCTAACGGTCGCGGTGGGTCCGCACGGCTCGGCGACACCCGGCGCCACGCTGTCCAAGCTGGGCGTGGATGTCGTGGTGATGGGCGAGTGCGAGGAGGTCGTGGCGGCGTTGGCTAATGGTGGCTTGCCGGGCGTGACGCCGGGCACCGCGGTGCTGCGCGAGGGCGTGCTGGTGCAGGCTGGCGGGCCGCAGGCTACGCGGTTCACCGACGCGCCGCCGCTTCGCTGGCCGGACGAGTGGGTGCGGCGGCACCATCACCATCATCACCGGTTCGACCGCCCCCCAGCCGGACCGGGCGCGGAGGTCGAGGCGTCGCGCGGGTGCCCGTACGCCTGCACGTTCTGCGCCAAGATCGATTTCCGGGACAAATACCGCCGGCGGGACTTGACGCCGCTGCTGGCCGAGATCGACGGGCTGATCGCGCAGGGGGCCGAGTACCTCTACTTCATCGACGAAATCTTCTTGCCGCAGCGGGCCTTGCTGGAGGCGTTGGCGCAGCGGCGGATCGAGTTCGGCATCCAGACCCGGATCGACCTGTGGAAGCCCGAGATGATTGAGTTGCTGGGCGCCGCCGGGTGCGTGTCGATCGAGGCCGGCGTCGAGAGCCTCACCGAGGACGGCCGCGCCGCCCTGGACAAGCGGTGCAAGCTGTCCACGGACGAGTTGGCGGACCTGTTGATCCTTGCGCGCCGCCACGTGCCGTTCGTGCAGGCGAACCTGCTCGAAACCGAGGGCGACGATCCGGCCATGGTCGCGGCCTGGCGGGAGCGGTTGCGCGCCGATGGGGTTTGGGCCAACGACCCGGTGCCGCTGTACCCCTACCCCAGCTCGCCGGACTACCGGCGGCTGTTCGGGTTGCCGGACGACCGGGCGTGGGAGCGGGCGCACCAGCACTACCTAAGCCAGTTCAGCAGCTTCTCCGACATCCAGGAGGACCGTCCGGCGCCGCTGCCGGAGCTGGAGCGGGCGTGCCGGACGGCCTGAGCAGCCCATCGCGCGTCCTCATCACGGCGGACGCGGTGGGCGGGGTATGGCGATACGCGCTCACCCTGGCCGAGGGCTTCGCGGCCCGGGGCATTGGCTCGGTGCTGGCGGTGCTGGGGCCGGCGCCGGACAGCAGCCAGCGCAATGAGTGCCGGGCCATCGCTGGGTTGCGCCTCGTGTCAACCGGGCTGCCGCTGGACTGGACCGCATCGGACCCGGCCGAGTTGACCTATGCCACCGAACGCTTGGCTGCCCTGGTCGCGCTCACGGGCGCATCCAGCGTGCACCTGCATGCGCCGGCGCTGGTGGGCACGGCGCGGTGGCCGGCGCCGGTGGTGGCGGTGGCGCACTCCTGCGTCGCGACGTGGTGGGAGGCGGTCCGCGGCGGGCCGTTGCCGGCCGACTTCGAGTGGCGGACCGCAATGGCCCGCGATGGCCTGCGCGCCGCGTCCGTGATCGCGCCGTCGGCGTCCCATGCGGCGGCGTTGCGCCGAGTTTATGGGGCAGTGGACGCGCATGTGGTGCACAACGGCGGTCAAGTGGCTTCTGGGTCTGGCGCGCGTAGCCGGACGGTGCTGACGGCGGGCCGGCTGTGGGATGAAGGCAAGAACGCCGCCGCCCTGGACCGTGCCGCGGCGCTGCTGGATGCGCCCGTTCGGGCCGCCGGGCCGGTGCGCGGTCCGAACGGGGCTGCGGCGGCGTTCAGCCACTTGAAGCTGCTTGGCACGCTAGACGCCGAGGCGCTCGCCGATGAGTACTCGACGGCCAGCGTGTTCGCGTCGCTGGCCCGCTACGAGCCGTTCGGCCTCGCGGTGCTAGAGGCGGCGCAGGCTGGGTGTGCGCTGGTGCTGTCCGACATCCCAACCTTCCGCGAACTATGGGACGGCGGGGCGTTGTTCGTGACCCCGGACGAGGACCCTGCGCCGACCCTGAAGCGCGCGCTCGATGATCCCGGCACGCTCGGCAAGCTGGCCGCGGCGCGGGCCAGCCAATACAGCGCGGACGCCATGATTGACGGCACGCTCGCGGTGCATCGTGCGGCGGCGCTGGCCTGATGCGTTTCGCGTACTTCACCCACTCGCTGGCGTCCTGCTGGAACCACGGCAACGCGCACTTCCTGCGCGGCGTGCTGCGGGAGCTGGTCGCACGCGGCCATAGCGTGCGCGCGCTGGAGCCTGCGGGCGCGTGGAGCCGGCGCAACCTCCAAGCCGACGGCGAGCCAGCAGCCGAGCGTATCTGGGAGGCCTACTACCCCGAGCTGTCGGCCACGGTGTATCCAGCCGATGCGGACCTGGCCGAGTGCGTCGGTGACGCGGACGTGGTGCTCGTGCATGAGTGGAACGTACCTGCCCTGGTTAGCGCCCTCGGTCGGCTGCGGCGGGCCGGGCGGTTCCGGCTGCTGTTCCACGACACGCATCACCGGGCAGTGAGCGACCCCGACGCCATGCGTCGTTACGACCTGAGTGAGTACGACGGCGTGCTGGCATTCGGCGCGGCGCTTACCGAGGTATACCGAGCTTGGGGCTGGGGTGCCCGGGCGTTCACCTGGCACGAGGCCGCCGACACGCGGCTGTTCCACCCGCCCGTGGCCGAAACTTCGCGTTCCGGCGCGGTGTGGGTCGGCAACTGGGGCGACGGAGAGCGGACAGCCGAGCTTGAGGCGTTCCTGTTCGCGCCGATGCAGGCGGTGGGCCTGCCGCTCGACGTGTACGGCGTCCGCTACCCCGCCGAAGCCCTCGCCATGCTCGCCCGGCATGGCGCGCAGTATCGCGGCTGGCTGCCCAACCCCCGTGCGCCCGAGGTGTTCGCACGCCACCTGATGACCGTGCACGTGCCGCGCCGCTTCTACGCCACAGTGCTGCCCGGCATCCCGACCATCCGCGTGTTCGAGGCCCTGGCCTGCGGACTTCCGCTGGTGACCGCGCCATGGTCCGACGCGGAAAACCTATTCACGCCAGGCCAGGACTACTTGGTCGCGCGAGATGGGGAGGAGATGCTGAACCATCTTAAGGCGTTGTGTGACGATCCTGCATTACGTAGCCAGCTTGCATCCCATGGCCTCGCGACCATCCAGGCGCGGCACACCTGCGCGCACCGGGCGGACGAGTTGCTGGGCATCCTGGCGCGCCTCGACGCACCTCTGGCCGTGAGCGCTCCATGAACATCGCCTTCTACGGTTCAAGCCTGCTGTCGTCCTACTGGAACGGCGCGGCGACCTACTACCGCGGCCTGCTAGGCGCTTTGGCGCCGCTCGGGCATCATGTGACCTTCTACGAGCCGGACGCGTTTGACCGGCAGAGCCACCGCGACATCGACCCGCCGGACTGGGCGCGCTCCGTGGTGTACCCCGCCACCGTGGACGGGCTGCGCGGCGTGCTGGCCGAAGCCGGCGCGGCGGACGTGGTGGTGAAGGCAAGCGGCGTCGGCGTGTTCGATGATGAACTGCTGGACGGCGTGCTCCGCCAGGCCCGCCCCGGCGCGCTCCGCATATTCATGGACGTTGACGCGCCCGCCACGCTGGCCGGTGTGCGGGCGAACGCTGCGCACCCGATGCGTCGTGCGTTGCGGGAACTGGACTTGGTGCTGACCTACGGCGGCGGCCCCCCGGTGGTGGATGCCTACCTCCAACTCGGTGCGAAGGCCTGCGTGCCCATTTACAATGCCCTCGACCCCGCGACGCACCACCCGGCGCCGGCCGACCCACGCTACGCCGCCGACCTCGGCTTTCTCGCGAACCGCTTGCCGGACCGGGAGGCACGGGTCGAGGCGTTCTTCCTCGACGCCGCCGCGCGTTGTCCGGCGCATTCGTTCCTGCTGGGCGGCAATGGCTGGCATGACAAGGCGATGCCGGGCAACGTTCGCGCCATCGGCCACGTCGGGACTGCCGACCATAACACCTTCAACTGCTCCCCCACCGCCGTCTTGAACGTGGCGCGGGACAGCATGGCGGCGGTCGGCTTCTCCCCGGCGACACGGGTGTTCGAGGCGGCTGGCGCGGGGGCGTGCCTCATCACCGACGCCTGGGAGGGGATCGCGCTGTTCCTGGAACCCGGCGCTGAAATCCTGGTCGCGCGCGACAGCGCCGACGTGGCGGAGCATCTGCGCGGGTTGACGCCGGACCGGGCGCGGCGGATTGGCGCGGCGGCACGGGCACGGGTGCTGGCCGGCCACACCTACCAACGCCGGGCCGTCATCCTCGATGCGCTGTTGCGGGACACCGCCGCCAGCAAGCGTCTCGCAGCCTGATTGCCGGATTGCAGGTTGACAGCCGGGCGGCCCTGAACGCCTTAGAAGTCATGCGACCGTTCACCTCCTTAATGGCAATGACCATGGCCGCCTGCCTGCTGGCCGGACCGGCGCAGGCGGCGTTCTTCACGACATCGGACCAAGTCAAGCTGCACGTGATCGAGGCCGGGCCGCGGCAGGCGCCCACGGTCGTGTTCGTGCCGGGATGGACAATGCCGGCCTGGATTTTCCAGGCGCAGCTCAAGGAGTTCGCGCGGTCATACCGTGTCCTGGCGCTCGACCCGCGCGGCCAGGGCGATAGCGAGATCGCCTCCAGCGGCTATGACCATCTCCGGCGCGGCCAGGACATCGCCGAGCTGTTGGCGACCGTGCCTGCGCGGCCGGTGCTGCTGGTCGCCTGGTCGCTCGGCGTGCTCGACAGCCTGGCCTATGTGCAACAGCACGGCGACGCCCGGCTCGCTGGCCTGGTGCTGATCGACAACTCGATTGGCGAGGAGCCGCCGCCGACGCCGTCCCGGTTGCCGGCCCAGCGTGGCCCCCGGGTGGAGCGGGAGGTGCAGATGCGCCGCTTCGTGCAAGGGATGTTCAGCCGCTCGCCCGGCGAGGCATACCTCAGCCGCCTGACGGAGACTGCCCTCCGCACGCCGCCGGACGCCGCCGCCCAGCTTGCCAGCTACAAAGCGCCGCGCAGCTATTGGCGGGACGCCGTGTACTCCGTGCGTAAGCCGGTGCTGTATGTGGTGCGGCCGCGCTTCGCAGCGCAGGCCGGCAACCTGGCGGCGCAGCATGCCTGGGCCGAGACGGCGCTGTTCGAGGGCGCGGGCCACGCCCTGTTCGTCGACGAGGCGGACCGGTTCAACGCGCTGCTGCAATCCTTCATCAGGCGCCGGGTCTGGCCATGACCCGGGCCATGTCGCTGATCCCGATCTTCCTTATCTCCGTCGCCGCGGTTGGTTACGAGATTGCGCTGACCCGCTACTTCGCCGTCGCGAAGTGGTCGGAGTACGGCTACTGGGTCATCTCGATCGTCATGGTCGGCTTCGCACTGTCGGGCGTCACCATTGCGCTGGTCCGGGACTGGGCGGTGCGGCACGGGGCCGCGCTGCTGGCGGGATTGCCGGTGCTGCTGATCCTGACTGCGGCCGGCGGTTACCACGCGACCACGATTAACCCGTTCAACCCGCTGCAACTGCAGAATGCAGTGACATTCCTGCCGCAACTCGGCAACATCGCGCTCTACTACGCTGTTTTGCTGCCATTTTTCTTCCTGACCGGCTTGTATATCAGCCTGACGTTCGTGCTGAACGAGGACCGGGTCGGCAAGGTCTATGGCTTCGACCTGACAGGCGCCGGATGCGGGGCAGCCCTGGCGCTGGTGCTAATGACGCTGCTGCATCCGTTCCACCTGGTCCCGGCACTGCTGGTTCTTCTTGCCCTCAGCGCGTGGTTCGGGCCGCGTCCGATCCGGGTCGGTCTGGCGGCGCTGTTGGCCCTCGGAGCAAGCGAGGCGTTGCTCCTGCTGGACGGCCGGGCGGAATACAACGATTTCAAGGCGATATACGCGCCGCTGCATGTGCCAGATGCAAAACAGGTCGCGGAGGTCCGGTCGCCGCGTGGCCTCTACGCGTTGCTGGATGACTTCACCGAGCGGGTGGACACGGACGTGTCCAACAACGCCGGCATGTTGGGCGTGCCGGGGCCGCCGCAGTCCCTCGGCCTCTACCGCGATGGCAACCGCATCGCGGCGTTGCCGCGGACCGAGGGCGTTGACGCCGCTTACGCGCCTGCCGCGTTGGACGCGCTGCCCTACGTGCTGCGGCCGGGGGCAAGGGTTCTGGTCGCTGGCGCCAGTGGCGGGTTCCGGGTGCAGCAGGCGCTGACGCTCGGCGCCCGGCACGTGGACGCGCTGGAGCCGGACCCGGTGCTGCTGGATGCGCTGCGCCATGGGCTCGGGCCATCCCCGGCGTTGCCGGCGCATTCGCAAGTTCGCCTGCTGGCATCCAGCCCGCTCGCGCTGGCTCCTGACGCCGCCTATGACATCGTTGATATATCAGGTGATTTCCTGGAAGCCGCTGAGGCGAACGCCGCCGCGTTCACCGCCGACGCCATGGCGGGCTACCTCGCGGCGCTGGCGCCTGGTGGCCTCGTCTCGGTCCCGGTCTCGATCCGGGAGTTCCCAGTCTACTCCGTCCGTATCCTCGCCACCGTGCGGGAAGCGCTCCGCCGGGCCGGCATTGCGGACCCTGGCGCGCATGTCGTCGTGTACCGCTCCGCCTGGAACCTGCGCATCCTGTTCGGCAAGGAGCCTTGGACTCCGGAGCGCGTCGCCACCGTCCGGCGTTTCGCCGATGAGCGGTCGTTCGACGTGTCGTATTACCCCGGCATCGACATAGAGGCTGCGCGGGCAAGTATCTACAACGACCTGCCGGCGGTGGACTTCACCAGCGGCGAGGTGTCGTCTGGCGCAGGGCCGCAGGACGCGGTGGCGGACGAGGCCGGGCCGGTGCTGCGCGGCGAGACCAGCGAGAGCCAACAGGCGTTCAACCTGGCGCCGATCACGCTCGACCGTCCGTCCTATTACGCTGTCCTGCGGCTGTCGCAGTTGCCGACCATCCTGCAACGGCTTGAAATCCTGCCGCAGGCCGAGGTGGGGCAGTTGGTGAACCTGGCGGTGCTGGCGCAGGCGGTCGTAATCGCATCGCTGGTGCTGGCGGTGCCTTTGTTCGCGCCCCGGGTGGCCGGGCGGCGTGGCTCCCGGCCGGCCATGTTGCGGCCGATCCTCTATTTCGCGTCGCTTGGCCTGGGCTTCTTGTTCATCGAGATATTCCTGATCGAAAAGGCCAGCTTCTACCTAAATGACCGCACCAGCGCGTTCGCGCTCGTGCTGACGGGGATGCTGGTGTTCTCCGGCTGCGGCAGCCTGTTGGCCGACCGGGTGCGGCACACCGGGATCGCCTTGTCGGCGGCCGTCGTCGTCGGGTGGTGCACGCTCGCGCTGATGGCGCTTGAACCGTTTCTGCTATCGACGCTCAACCTGCCTTGGGCGGTGCGGGCAGGCATCATCCTGGCCCTGGTCGCACCGGTGTCCCTGGCGCTCGGCCTGCCATTCCCGCTTGGCCTGGCGCGCGCCGGGACGGCCGGGGGCGGGTTCCTTCCCTGGGCATGGGGCCTCAACGGCGCGTTTTCCGTGGTGGCAACGCCGCTTGCGAACCTGATTGCGGTCCAATCCGGGTTCAACTGGGTTCTGCTGCTGGCGGCGCTGCTCTATACCGTGACGTTTCTGGCCTATCCCTCCGTTCGAAAGATCCGCTCGTGGCAGCCATCCCCCACCACCTGACCCGCCGCGCCATGCTGGCGGGCGCCGCCGCGGTTCCGTTCGCCGCTGCCGCCGCGCCGGGTGCCTGGACGCGCGACGCCTACCTGGAGGCGATGCGCAAGTCCGGCCGTCCGGTGGATCTGACGGACGCGCAGTTCAACGCGATCCAGGCCCGCAAGCCCGGCGCCATGCACCGGATCGAGGGCTACCTCAAGGACCGCCTCGGTGCCGCCGACCCAGCCGTGCTGCGCGCGTTCCAGGAGGTGCCGCGCGAGTACTTCCACTATCTCTACCCGGAACGTCGCTCGCAATCGGGCGTGGCCTATGAGGACGATCCCAAGCCTTGGGCGCTCGGCTACGGCTCCGCGTTGTCGGATTATCTGGGGCAGGCCTACATGACCCAGGTCTGCAAGCCGCAGCCCGGCGACGTGACGCTCGAAATCGGCACCGGCAGTGGGTTCCAAAGCAGCCTGCTGTCGCGCATCGTGAACCGCAGCTATTCGATCGAGATCATCGAGCCGCTGGGCCAGGCAGTCGGCAAAGTCTTCGCGCCGCTCGGCTACGACAACGTGGAGACCCGGGTGGGTGACGGCTACTTCGGCTGGCCGGAGGTGCGCGGCGGGTTCGACGTGATCATCGTGACCTGCGCCGCGCAGTACGCCCCGCCCGAGCTGTTCAAGCAGCTAAAGCCCGGTGGCCGCATGTTGATCCCAATCGGCCAGCCCTTCAAGCGCGGGCAACTGCTGTATGTCTATACCAAGGACGAGGACGGCAAGGTGCGGTCGCGCAAAGACGTAGGCGTGTTCTTCATTCCAATGACCGGCGCCATGATGAACCGCCCGAAGCCCGCCGGCCCCTCCACGGACAGCCCGGTCGCGGCCGCCACCCAGGAGTGATGGCGCTTTAGCGTTCGGGTTTGGACCGCCTCGTGACAGCTCCGGCATCGTTCGGGGTTCGTGCTAAAGTTTTATGTCACCCCGCATCTCCGACCAGCCCGGCCGCGGCAATGCCAGCCAGCGCCGCAAGCTCGTCGTTGTCGGAGGCGTCGCCCGACACACCGACCGCTCCCAGCAGCGCGCCCGCCGCATCCCGCACCAGCACGCCGCCAGCAGCCGGGATAAGGGCGCCGGCCACGTGGCTGACGGCTGCAATGAAATGGGCCTGTTCCTCCGCGCGCTTGGCGATGGCGCGAGACCCTATGCCCAGCGCCAGCGCGCCGGCCGCCTTGCCGCGCGCGATCTCGGCCCGTTTCAAGCTGACGCCGTCCTCGGCCGCGACCGCCTTCCAGGCGCCGCGCGCATCGAGCACCACGACCGCGACGGGCTTTAGCTGCAACCGCCGGGCTTCGGCCAGGGCAGCGGCGAGTATGGCCTGGGCCTGGGGCAGCGTGATGTCGGGCATATGATCTCCGGTTTAAGGGTGGCAGCGTAACTGCGGCAGTAAAGGTGCGTCTGTGGCTCAGTCAGCCCGGATGCGTTCGCGCCAGTCGGCCAGCACGTCGCGCAGGGTGTCGGCCCATGGCACCGCGGGCGTCCAGCCAAGTAACCGGCGGGCCAGGCTGGAGTCGCCGACCGCAGACGCGATGTCCGTCGCCCGCAACCGCCCGGCGTCCGTCTGCACCTCGGCCGACACCCTCGCCTCCATCAACAACTCAGTCAGCACATCCCCCACGCGGCGCGGCTGGCCAGAGGCGAGATTCAGCACGAGGCCCGGCGCCAAGGCGTCCGCATGGCGCAGGCACAGCGCGTAGGCCGCGCACACGTCCCGCACGTCCAAGAAGTCCCGCAACGGCTCCAGCGCGCCTACCTTCAGCACCGGCGGCTGTAGCCCGGCCGCCACCCGCGCCACCTGCCGCGCGAACGCCGACACCACGAAGTCCGCCGACTGGCCCGGCCCGGTGTGGTTGAACGGCCGTGCCCGGATCACCCGCAACCCGTCAGCCGCCATCGCGCCCAAAGCGAGGTCCGCCGCCGCTTTGGTCGCCCCGTAGGTGTTGAGCGGCGCCATGAGCGCCTCCTCGGTCAGTGGCTGGCCCGAGCGGAAGCTGCCGCCATACAGGTCCGACGTGGACGCGAACAGCACCATGCAGTCCGGCACCGCCGCCAACACCCCGCGCGCCACGTTCAGCGTGCCGTTCAGGTTGACGCGCCAGGCACGGTCCGGGTCCTGCCGCGCCGCCGGGATCGCGGCCACCGCAGCCAAGTGCACCAGCGCGTCCGGCCGGCGGTCCGCGATCTCCGCGCCGATGGCTATCGCGTCCGTGACGTCGGACACCGTGCCGTCCAGCGCCGCTTCCGGGAACGCCGCCCGCAGCGCGTGCAACAGGTGCCGTCCCACGAACCCCCCCGACCCGGTGACCAGGATCTGGCGAGGCGGCACGGCTAGCGCGCCATCCTGGCGCGGTGCCGGGCGAGGTCGGCGTCCACCATCTCCGAAACCATCTCGTCCAGCGACACTTCCGGCGACCAGCCTAGCTTCTGCTTCGCCTTGCCGGCGTCGCCCAGCAGCACGTCAACCTCGGCAGGGCGCATGAAACGCGGGTCCTGCCGCACGCTGTCCTCGTAATTCAGGCCCACATGGCTGAACGCGATGCGGCACAGGTCGCGGATGCTGGTCGTGACGCCAGTGGCGATCACGTAGTCATCCGCCTGATCCTGTTGCAGCATCAGGTACATGGCGCGCACGTAGTCCCGCGCATGGCCCCAGTCCCGCTTGGCGTCGAGGTTGCCGAGCGGCAGATGGTCCGCAAGGCCGAGCTTGATCCGCGCCACCCCGTCCGTCACCTTCCGCGTCACGAACTCGATGCCGCGCAACGGACTCTCGTGGTTGAACAGGATGCCGGAGCTGGCGTGCAGGCCGAAGCTTTCGCGGTAGTTGACCGTCATCCAGTGCGCGTACAGCTTCGCCACGCCATACGGGCTGCGTGGGTAGAACGGCGTGCGCTCGGACTGCATCGGCTCCTGGATCAGGCCGAACATTTCCGAGGACGACGCTTGGTAGAACCGTGCCTCTGGCCGGGCGATCCGCACCGCCTCCAGGATGTTGCCCGCGCCCAGCGCGGTCACGGTCCCGGTCAGCAACGGCTGCTGCCACGACGCCGCTACGAAGCTCTGTGCCGCCAGGTTGTATACCTCGTCCGGCTTATGGTCCTGAATAATGCGGATCAGGCTCGACAAATCGGTGAGGTTGCCGTCCACCAGCTTCACCTGGTCCAGGATGCCGAGCCAGCGCAGGCGCTCGCCGATCACGTCCGACGACGCCGAGCGGCGCATCAGGCCGATCACGTCGTAACCCCTAGCCAACAATAGCTGGGCGAGGTAGGCGCCGTCCTGGCCGGTGACGCCGGTAACAAGGGCTGTGGGCATGCTGCTCCTGGATTAAGTTTTGTGGTATGTCATTAGGCGGCGTCGGGTTAGACCAGCAAACGCCCGGCGTCCATCCAGTCCCGAGCGGTGCCGATGCCCAGTCTTAGCCTTTCACCTGAGTCCGACGCCCAGTCCGTCAGCCATTTGCGCCAGGACCTGGCCGCCGCGCAGGCTGAAATCGCTGCGTTGCGGGCGGCTGCCGCTACTGTCGCGCCGCGCCTGCTTGAGTTCGAGCGCCTGCGCCGGGACATGCGGTGGGAGGCCGCGCCGCGGGCACTGCGCTGGCTGCTGCCCGTCGCACGCCTGCTGCACCGGCCTGGGCCTGAACCGGCGCTGGCGCCTGAACCCACGCTTCCGGCCCCGGCATCGGACGTGGCGCCCGTCGCACCGCTGGCTGGAACGTCCCGTATGCGTGGGTCCGTGCTCGCGGCCTATCGCCTGGTCCGGCCCGTGGTGCGACCGGTGGCGTGGCGCAGCCGGTCGTTCCTGACCGGCGAACTGATGCGGGAGCTGGCGGACGTGCGCGCCAAGCTGGACCTCGCCTTGCAGCGGCTGCCGCCGGACGGCCGGTTCCAGGATCGCGCGGCGCTCAGCCCCGGCGCGGGCCGGGCGGCGGAGCGGATGCTGCTGACCTTGGCCCTGGAGAGCCGGCGCGACTAAGCTTCCACCCACGCCGCCACCGAGTGCGCGAAGTCCCGCCAGGTCGGCACCACGAGCGCCGCCGCCTCGTCCCAGAGCCGCGCGGCCTCCGCATCATCCAGCAGCCGCAGCACCGCCGCCGCGATGGTGTCCGGACCGACCCGCTCCAGCCGTATCTGCCCCAGCGGCGACATCCCGCTCACCGCCGGCAACTGCGCCGACACCACCACGGGAATCCCGGCGTGCAGCGCCTCGATGGGCGGAATGCCGAAGCCCTCGCCCTCGCTGGGGAACAGCATCGCCCGTGCCCCGCGCAGCGCGCCCCGTACGCCGGCGTCCGGCAAGTCCCGCAGATGGCGGAACCGCGGCTGCCCGGCAAGCTGGCGCAGCAACGCAAGCTCCTCGACATTGTCCGGCGCCACGCCGCCGATCAGCGTAAGCCCCGCGTCGGCGCCGTCCCGCCACAAGCGCTGGAACGCACGCATCACCGGGGCAGTGTTCTTGCGCGGCTCGACGCTGCCCAGCATCACAAAGTCGCGCCGCGACGCCGTGAAGCTTTGCCGCTCCAGCCCAAGCCCGTCCCCACCCATCGGGATCACCGGGCCAGCAACGGCGTCCGGGGCGCGGCTGATGCGCTGCAAGTAATCGGAGCGGGTCTTGTCGCTGATGAACGCCAGCCGGGGCACGGAGCGGAGCGCGCGCAGGTACGGCATCAGCCGCCGGGCCGACCCGGCGCCGAACCATTCGGGATGCAGCCAAGGCAGGAAGTCGTACACCAGCCATGACAGGTTCCGCACCCCTTCGCCGGCCAGCACGCGATAGGCCTCCGCGCGGGCCGGGTCCACGAACAGCTCGGCATTCAGCAGCCGAATTTGGTCGAGCGGCACCGGCGCGCCATGCTTCGAGTGCCGCACCAGGCGCGACAGCTCCGCCACCACCCCACCTTCTGGCGCGTCCGAGCACAGCACCGCCAGGATCGAGTGCGGCAGGCGGTGCAGCCGCCGGGTGCGCGGGTCGTAGCGGCAGGGCACCAACGGGCTGGCGCCGGGCCAGTGGCGGATCAGCTCGCGTTCGGCACGCTGGATGCCGGTGCGCCGCGGGTCCTGCACGAGCTGCGAGATGTCGAGGTGGACGGTCATGCAGCCCCTGGGTCCAAGCCCAACGCCTCGCACAGCCGCATGGCGTAGCGGTCGAAGCCGTGCTCGCCGACGTAGGCCAGGCGCTCCGGTCCGGTCGCCGCCGCTGGGCTGTCCAGCAGCGTCGCCACCGCCTCGGCCAGCAGGACCGGGCTTGGGTTGTCCGGCACGCGCCGCACGTAACCCGGCGCTTCGATGGCGTCGGCCAGCGCCGTGGACGCCACGCTGCGCAGCCCGGCACCCACGCAGTCCGCCAGCGCCCCGGACACGCTGCCAGCGCCGGTCTGCCGGAGCTGCACGCCCACATCCGCCGCCAGCAGGTGGTCGCGGTACGTCGTCTCATCCACGAACCCGTCGGCGAACCACACGTGCTCCCGCACGCCCAGCTCCGCACACAGCCGTTCGAGCGGGCCGGTCTGCATCAGCGGCTCTCCCACGAAATGCAGCCGCGCGTCCACGCCCCAGCCGCGCAGCAACTCGAGCGCCCAAATGCAGTCCTCCGGCGCTTTGGTGGGCGCCACGAAGCCGAACGTCGCCAGCACGACCTGCTGCGGCCCGGCGCCCAACCGCGCCATGCGCTCCCGCGCTGCCCGCCGCGCGTGCGGGCCATCTGCGCCCGGCGCCCAGGCGCGGTATTGGCTGAACGGCAGGTGCAGCGCGGTGCGGCCGTAGCGGCGCTGCACCTCCGCCACGGTGGCGCGGGAGTGCAGCATCAGCGGCTCCGCCACCTCGGCGATCTCCCGCAATATCAGCGCGCCCGGCGGAAGGTCCCCGGCCAGCCAGTGCCAGATCTCGTTGGCCCACAGCGGCCGGCCCAGCTCCTGCTCCGCCAGGCGCTCCGTGTGCCGCTGCCCCACATGCGCGTGGTACACGTCCAGCATCCGCCCGTCATGCGCGATGCAGGCCCCGCCATAGCGCAGGACATGCTCAAGGATTTGCACGTGGTAATGCGAGTTGCCGAGCACGCTCACCACCCGGTCATACTCCGAAGACAGCAGCGGCCGCGCGGACAGGAACTCGACCGACTGCGCGCCAGGCGGGCAGGGAGGGTCGGCGGTGGCGCTGAACAGGTCGAGCCGCACTCGCCGGCCCAGCTCCGCGCACATCGCGGCGCTGTAGTCGGCCACGCCCGAGCGGTCCGGCGGCAACGGCGTCAACATTGCCACCCGCGGCCGCGCGCCGCGCAGCACCGCCGGCGCCGCGCGCTGCTTGACGCCGGCTGCGACGGCGTCCCAGAAACGCCCGGCCACCGCTGCTGCCCGGAACGCCGGCCACACCTGCGCCTGCGCGGCCAGCACCGGCTCCCGCCAGGCCGGGTCCGCCACCCGGTCCAGCAACGCGGCCAACGCAGCGTCGTCCTCGGCGTCAAACAGCAGCGCTGTGTCAGAAATCAACTCCTGGTGCACTGGAATGCGCGACGCGAGCACCGGCGCGCCGGCGGCCATGGCCTCGACCACTGGGAGCGAGAAGCCCTCCGCCCGCGACGGCGACACGACGCACAGCGCTTCCGCATACAGCCGCGCCAGCGCCGCGTCGTCCACATGGCCCGGCGCCTCGATCAGCGCTGCGTCCCCACCCAGCGCCTGCGCCGTCCGCCGCTGCTCCCGCACCCACGCCTCGGAGTAGCCGCCCGTGACCATCAGCCTCACGCCGACTTGCATGTGGCTGCATTGGGCATGGGCGCGGACCGCGACCTCCGGGTTCTTGCGCGGATCGCCGCCGCCAATGACCAGGACATGACGCCGTTCGTGCGGCTGGGTGGCCTCGAATCGGGGGTCGAGCGGCGCGCCGGTCACGGCCATCTCGCGCGCCCGCACTCCCAGCAGCGCCCCGAGCCGCCCGGCGGCGTCTTTTGAGATTGGCAGGAACAAGTCATGCCGCGCGAGCCAACGGAGCGAGATGTGATACTCAAGCCGTGCGTCCGGGTCAGGCAAATAGCGGTCCGGCTCATCCAGCGGAATGAAATCGTACACCGCCGCCGCGCTGAACACCGCCGGGTGGTGCAGCAGGCGCGCCACGAACAGGGGGTCATGCGTCATGGGGGACAGCGACACCAAACAGGTCGGCCGGACTAGCGCGCCGGTGTAGGCCGTGTGGCGCACCCCATCCAACAGCCCGCGCACCGCGTCCGGCAACGGCGGCATCGCGGCGTCCGTCAAGCCAATCAGCTGCGCCCGGGCCACCATGGGTTCGGCCCGGGCATGGCGCAGCAGCGTCGCCGCATGTCGGCCGATGCCACGGCCGCTGTACAGCGGGTCCTGCAAGCAGCGGACGTCGAGGATAAGGTCAGTCACACCGCGTCAAACCCGGCCGTAGGTGTCCTCAAGCCGCACGATGTCATCCTCGCCGAGGTAGCTGCCGGATTGCACCTCGATCAACGTCAGCGGAATGCGGCCGGGGTTGGCCAGGCGGTGCACGCAGCCGAGCGGCAGGTAAACGCTCTCGTTCTCCCGCACCATGACCTCCTCGTTGTCCCGGGTGACGGCGGCGACGCCGCTCACCACCACCCAGTGCTCGGCCCGGTGGAAGTGCTTCTGCAAGCTCAACTGCGCGCCGGGCTGCACGACGATGCGCTTCACCTGGAAGCGCTCGCTGTGGATCAGGCTCTCGTAGAAACCCCAGGGCCGGTATGTGCGGTTATGCGCCACCGCCTCGTGCCGCTTGGCCTGGCGCAGCCGCTCCACCACGCGCTTCACGTCCTGCGCCCGGTCCCGGTGCATCGCCAGCACCGCGTCCTCCGTCACCACCACCACCACGTCCTGCAGCCCGACCACGGCGGTGACGATGCCGTCGCTCCGCGCGTAGCAGTTCTCCGACCCCTCCAGCAGCACGTCGCCCACCATGACGTTGCCGTGGGCGTCCTTCGGCGACTGCTCCCACAGCGCGTCCCAACTGCCGACATCGGACCAGCCGAGGTCCGCGGGGATCACGGCGGCGCGCGTGGTGCGCTCGGCCACCGCGTAGTCCAAGCTGATGTTCGGGCAAGCGGCAAATGCGGCGGCATCCAGCCGGGTGAAGTCCAAGTCCCGCGTCCGCCCCGCGACCGCCTTCTGCACGGCCTCCATCACCTCCGGGGCGTGGCGCTGCATCTCCTCCAGCAGCACGGCGGCGGTGAACACGAACATGCCGGAATTCCACAGGTGCCGCCCGGCCGACACCAGTTCCGCCGCGACCGCCGCGTTCGGCTTCTCGACGAACCGTGCCAAGGCATGCACGCCCGGCGCGTCCGGCAACTCGTCGCCGACCTCGATGTAGCCGTACGCCGTCTCGGCCCGGTGCGGCTGCATCCCGAACGTCACGATCCGGCCGTTGCGCGCCGCCACCACGGCCCGGTCCAGCGCCGCGTGCAGCGCGTCCGTGCGCTGGATCGCCGCGTCCGCCGCCATCATCCACAGCACCGCGTCCGGATTATGCTCCGCCGCCAGCAACGCCGCCGCCACGATGGCCGGCGCAGAGTTGCGGCCGACCGGCTCCAGCACGATCTCGGCATCAATGATGCCGGCCGCGCGCATCTGCTCGGCGATCAGGAAGCGGTGTTCCTGGTTGCACACCACGATCGGCGGCGCGAACCCTGGCCCCACGCCGCGCAACGCCGTCTCCTGCAGCATCGTGCGGTCGGTCACCAGCGGCCAAAGCTGCTTCGGGAAGCTCTCCCTTGACACCGGCCAGAGCCGCGTGCCGGACCCGCCGGACAGGATCACGGGGACGATGCGCCCACCGGCGGCCGGCGGGATCGGGGAAACGGCCATGGAGTCCTCGGGACTGCGAGCCGCATCCTATAGGTGCGGGAGCAAACGGCTGTCCAGCCAGGGGCCCGTGGCCGGCCAGCTTGCTTGCGGTGTGGCGCATCTACCCGCATGATGCAGGATCAGCCCGAGGTCTGAATTATGTCCGCCCTGTTGCACAACGATCTCGAAACCGGGATCGCCGAGGCCACGCGCGCTATCGAGCCGCATCTGATCGAAATCCGCCGCGACCTGCACGCGCACCCGGAACTGGCGTTCGAGGAGGTCCGTACTGCCGGCATCGTGGCGGCCGAGCTGTCGCGGCTCGGCGTCCCGCACCGCACCGGTGTGGGCCACACCGGCGTGGTGGCCACCATCAAAGGCGCCCGGCCCGGCCCGACGCTGGTGATCCGCGGCGACATGGACGCGCTGCCGATCCACGAACAGACCGGCCAGCCCTTCGCCAGCGTCGAGCCCGGCAAGATGCACGCCTGCGGCCATGACATCCACACCAGCACCTTGCTGGGCGTCGCCGCCGTGCTGCACGGCATGGCGCCGCAGCTCGCCGGAACCGTCCGCCTGCTGTTCCAGCCGGCAGAGGAGAACCTGGGCGGGGCCGCGGCCATGATCCATGAGGGCGTGCTGGACGGGGTGGACCTGGCGCTCGGCTTCCACAACTATCCGGACATGCCGGTGGGCCGGCTCGGCTTCTGCCGCGGCGCTTCGCTCGCCGCATCGGACCGGTTCGACATCACCGTTCACGGCAGGTCCGGCCACGCCGCGCATCCCAACGACGCCGTGGACCCCATCGTGGCGGCGGCGCACCTCGTCACTCAACTGCAGACCGTGGTGTCGCGGGAGGTCGCGCCCATGCACCCCTGCGTCGTCACTGTCGGCGCGATCCACGCCGGGACCGTGCACAACATCATCCCGGATGCCTGCGTCATCCTCGGCACGGTCCGCACCCTGAACGAACCAGCCCGCGATATCGCCGAGGCCGCCATCAGCCGGCTATGCGCCGGGATCGACGTCGGCATGCGGGTCCAGTGCGACGTGCGCTACAATCGCGGCGTGCCCGCGCTGATGAACGACGACGCCGTGCTGGACCGTGCGGTCGCCGCCGTGCGCCGGCAGCTTGGCGACGTGGTTGACGAGGGCGAGCCGAGCCTCGGCGGCGAGGATTTCGCGTTCATGGCGGAGCGCGTGCCGGCGTTCCACCTCCGCGTCGGCTCCGGCCAGCCTGGGCGGCGGGACAAGCTGCACAACTCGGCATACCAGCCGGACGAGGCCTGCATCGGCGTTGGCGTACAGGCGCTGTCCCGCGCGGCGGCCGACATCCTGTCCTAAGGCGTTTGGCCGAGCACCCAGCCTTCCCAACGCTGGACCCAAACATCCGCTGGCGCGGCGTCGGTGCGCCAGCCTGCGAGAACCTGCAGCACGCACAGCAAGCCCAGCACGCAGTCGAACCGGTCCTCCCCGGCCGCGTCCGCGCCAAAGCCTTGGTCCAAGGCGGTGCGCAACCCCGTGTCAGGCTGGACGCCAAGCCCGCTCATCACCGCCCGTAATGGACCGGCCAATGCCGCGCGGTCCGATTGCCGCCGCTTGCTGCCGCCCATGCGGATGTTGAGCTGCCGCATCGCTTCGGCCGGGTAAGTCTCGGCGATGGCGACCCGGCCCGGCGTCAACAGCCCGAGGAACGCCCCCTCGAACGGCCACAGCGCCACCTGGCCCAGTGCTGGAAGCAGCAGGTCCCGCCACGCCGAGATCGCTGCCTTCCCGGTTTGGTTCGCGCCCAGCGTCCAGAACAGCGGTGCCCCCGCCGGCCGCTCCGCGGTCGCGCGGTCGCACGCCCGGGACAACCCGGCCGCGTCCGCCAAGCCGAGCGCTTGCGCGTGCGATACCCGGGTCATGCCGCGCACCCCGCGCATGGGGTAGAACGGCCGCGCTGGCCCGACCTCGTGCAGCGCCGTGCAAACTTGCATGAAACCAGGACTGATCCCACGCAGGAAATCCGGGAAGCCGGTCGTTTCGCCCCCATGCAGCGCAGCGTATGCGCGCGGCAAGCCAATCGGGAAATCGACGCCCAGCGCCACCGGCCGACCGGCCGCCTCGGCGTCCAGCCGCGCCAGCAGGGTCTGGATCGGACCGACCGGCTCCACCCGGACGCCCTGCGCGCCTGCCACCGCCATCCAGCGCTTGCCCGGTTCCACGCTCCAATCGGCGTGGACGGCAAGCGGTGTCAGGATTTCTTGAGTGGCTTGTGCGCGCGATCCAGCAGGCGCGTGAACAGGCCAGGCTTCTTTGGCGCTGCGGGCGGCGCCGTGGTCTTCACCTCTGCCGTCCGCTGCTTTTGCTTCAGATGCGCGTCAAGCGAAGTTCCAGCCTTTGCGGCCCGCTTTTGTTCATAGGCGCGCTGCGCCGGGGTCATCGACTTTGGATTGGCCATGGTGTCTCCTGCGGCCAAGGTAGTGACGCCCCTGCGGCGCGGCAATCCGCTGCGTTGGCACGTTGGTTGGCATCCTGCGCCAGCGATACAAGGATCAGCCTATGGCGGAACCCCGGGTGAAGGCGAAGCTGTGGGTGCAGATGGCGCTCCGCATGGGAGACGTGGACGGCCGTCCCGGAGCGGTGTTGCGGTCCGGTGACCCGGATGCGGGCGGCGTCCTGGTTGTGCTGCGCGGCCGCGATGGCTTGTCGGTGCTGTCGCAAGTGCGCGTTGGGGACGGCGCGGTCTCCTGGATGCGCGCAACCGGGGCCGCCGCGGTGGACCAAGCCGCAGCCGACGCCTACGTGACCCGGCAGGTCAGCCGTGATCCGGACATCTGGGTGATCGAGTTCGAAGCGCCTGACCTGTTGCCGCCATTCGAGGCCCGTATCGTGTAAGGAACAGTTTGCTCACGGAGTAGTGTGTCTGGTTGCAGTAAGTGAACGTGTCATTTACGCCACAAGCAGGGTGAAAAGTGCAACACCCATCTCGCACATCGCGCAGACAGTGGTATTGTCCTTTCACCGAGAGGCGGGGGGATAAGTCCCGCAGGCCCCCGGATGCGTTAGACCGCGCAGACACGTAACGAGGAGAGAACACATGAAGCTCCGCAGCGCGCTACTGGCCGCGACCGTCCTGGCCGCTCCTGTAGCTGCCAAGGCCGAAGCGATCAACGGCCTGTACATTGGCGCCGGCGCCGGCGCCAACTGGATGCATGACGAAAAGATCGACTCCACGATCTTCCCACAACTGACCCCCGCGCAGTTCAACGCGATCCAGCCGGTGCAAAAGAGCCTCGGCAACCGTCTGCGCCTGGACACTGGCTTCGTCGGCGTCGCCAGCGTCGGCTACGGCTTGGGCAACGGCTTGCGTTTCGAAATTGAGGGCAGCTACCGCCAGAATAAATTCCGGCGGGCTGGCGTGAGCCGTGACAACACGTTCTTTAACAACGGCCAGTTCGCCACTGCCTTCAGTGCTGGCGGCGACGAGATGAAGTACACCGGCATGGTGAACGTGCTGTATGACTTCGATCCGAACGTGCTTGGCCTTGGCTTTTTCCCAGCCGCGATCTCCCCGTATATCGGTGTCGGTGCTGGTTACTCGTGGGTGCAGCACAAGAACGGCCGCTTTTTCAGCAACAGCGGTGTGCTGCCCGGCGCGCCGAACGGCATCAGTTCGCTGTTCCGCACCAACGACAGCGACGGCGCTTTCGCCTACCAGGGTATTCTAGGCGTCGCGTTCCCAATCGGCTCCCTGCCGGGCCTGGCGATCACCGCCGAGTACCGGTTCTTGGGCCTGGCTGGCAAGCGTGAGTACAACTACCAGTACTTCACGGGCCTCCCGAACACGGCGACGCGTGCGAGGGTCAAGTTCAACGACGATTACAACCATAGCTTGATGCTCGGCGTGCGTTACGCCTTCAACGCTGCGCCGCCGCCGCCGCCGGCTCCGATTCCGGCGCCTCCGCCGCGTGTTGAGGCGGCCCGCACGTATCTGGTGTTCTTTGACTGGGACCGTGCGGACCTGACGGACCGTGCGCGCCAGATCATCAACGAGGCGGCGCAGGCGACCACGCGGGTGGCCGTGACGCGCATCGAGGTGGCGGGCCACACCGACAAGTCGGGCACGCCGCGCTACAACCAGGGCCTGTCGCAGCGTCGTGCGGCCAACGTCGCGGCGGAACTGGTGCGCCTGGGCGTGCCGCGCAACGCGATCACCACCCAGGCGTTCGGCGAGAGCCAGCCCCTGGTGCAGACTGCCGACGGCGTGCGCGAGCCGCAGAACCGCCGGGTCGAGATCGTTCTGCGCTAAGCAGCAGACCGGCTTGGCTACGAAGAAGGCCGGCCCTGTTTGGGCCGGCTTTTTTCATATGGCAGCCTGGCCACAACCGAGCCTAAAGTAGCCGCGGGTTTCGGCTTGCACGCTCACCGACCAGGCGTGCAACGTTATAATGCGGACGCGCGGGGCCACGCGTCGGCACCCAAGGAGAGTTCTAGGATGACACGTCACCTGTCGTTTGCCGCCACGCTGCTTGCTTCCTCTTTGCTTACTAATGGCAAAGCGCAGGCGCAGCCGGTGACCGGCCTCTACATCGGCGGCGCAGGCGGGGCTAACTTCCTGCAGAAGGAGGAAATCAGGAACGTTCGCGCGTTCGGCGTCGTCATTCCATCTGATGAGCGCGTGGGCTTCGACTCAGGTGTTGTGGGGCTTGGCAGCGTCGGCTACGGTTTTGGCAACGGCTTGCGCGTCGAGTTGGAGGGCAGTTACCGCAATAACCGGTTTGGCGCGATCCGCGATCCGTCCCTCGCATCGTTTGGCGGGCGGGAACAGAAGTATGGCCCGATGGTCAACTTGCTGTTCGACCTCGATATTGGCAGTCCTTACGTGTTCCCCTACATCGGGGGCGGTGCCGGATACGCGTGGGTTTCTCAAAAGGCGAGCGCAACCAGCACTTTCGGCGCTCGCAGCGTGATCGATGGCACGGACAACAGTTTTGCCTACCAGGCGATGGCCGGCCTCTCCTTTCCAATCCCGCCTGTCATCGGTTTGTCCCTGACTGCCGAGTACCGCTTCTACGCTCTCGCGGGGGATCGAGATTTCACCGTGACCACTACGGGCGTCGGCCAGCCATTCGGCAGTCGGCTGCGCACCACGGATAACTTCAACCACAGCCTGCTGCTCGGCCTGCGCTATGCTTTCAACACCGTGCCGCCGCCTGCCCCGGTGGTGGAGGCTCCGCCTGCGCCGCCGCGTGTTGAGGCGGCCCGCACGTATCTGGTGTTCTTTGACTGGGACCGTGCGGACCTGACGGACCGTGCGCGCCAGATCATCAACGAGGCGGCGCAGGCGACCACGCGGGTGGCCGTGACGCGCATCGAGGTGGCGGGCCACACCGACAAGTCGGGCACGCCGCGCTACAACCAGGGCCTGTCGCAGCGTCGTGCGGCCAACGTCGCGGCGGAACTGGTGCGCCTGGGCGTGCCGCGCAACGCGATCACCACCCAGGCGTTCGGCGAGAGCCAGCCCCTGGTGCAGACTGCCGACGGCGTGCGCGAGCCGCAGAACCGCCGGGTCGAAATTATCCTGAAGTAGCTGGAGGGTCCCGGCTGGGACCCTCTAGGCCAATGTGTTCAGGACCGCTTGCGGCTGCGATTCGTGGTGGCCGAGGCGGTTGTCTGTTCAGGCGCGCTGCCGCAGCTTGTGAAGGCGATAGGCTGGGCCACTGACCGGGCAGCCGCGTAGTCCTGCAGCTCACCCGTGCCCCGCAGCGACATAACCTCGTCAAAAATCGGTAAGTTGTGGTTGCAGAACAATGTTCCTTGCCGCAATCCCGTCTGCGACTGGCTGTTGGCCAATTGCGTCACGTAATCATCCTGCCGGGTGCGCCCCTGCCGGCCATGCGCGCGGCTGAAATAGTTGCCCAGCGCCTTGTCCGTATTCACCAGTTCCGGGCGGTACTTCAGGACGAACGCGTCATACTTGGCATTGGCGTTGCAGGTCAGTGCCGTGACCATCAAGCTTGTCTTCAGCCCGGCAATGTCAAAAGCGGCCGTGTCAGTTGGGCGGACACACTGCGCCATCGCCATCTGGCCGGTCAGCAAACCTGCGGCGAGCAGGGCGGAAAAGCTGATACGCATAAAAGGTCTCCAGACCACGAGGGAAAGAGCCGGTCGATATTGGTCAACCGAGCCATGAGGTAAACCGCCTATCATAAGGTAAAGCAATGTTTATCTCCTTCCCGTATCCACTCTGTCCCGCCGTGTGCTGTCTGGGTCATCAACTCGCGTGACGTTGCGGTGACGGTGGGGCATGTTAGCCGCAATGCCTCACTGGGAAATGATCGCAACGGATGACGCCGAGCCGCCCCAACCCTTTCGACAGCTACGACCCTGGCCTGTTTCACTGCGAACTTACTGCCCGGGACGGGGACGGCGGCGCCGCGGCATTGGTCCGCGAGCGCATCGCCGCCATCGGGCTTGACGCCCTGCGTGCCCGGGCGCGGGCCGCGGAAGGTGACCTGTTCAACCTGGGCATTACGTTCACCGTTTATTCGGACGCCACCGCGATCGACCGCATCCTGCCGTTCGATTGCGTGCCCCGCATCATATCCCCCCGTGACTGGTCCGTGCTGGAACGGGGCGTGCGGCAGCGGGTCCGGGCGTTGAACCTGTTCCTGGCGGACATCTACAATGGCAGGCGCATCGTCCGCGACGGCGTCGTGCCCGGCGAGCTTATCTACAACAACCCGAACTACCGCCCGGAGATGGAGGGCTTTCCCGTCCGTTTCGGCACCTATGTCCATATCTGCGGCATCGACATCGTCCGCGACCAGCAGGGTGCGTTCTGCGTGCTGGAAGACAACGCCCGCACTCCGTCTGGCGTGTCATACGTGGTCGAGAACCGGCACCTCATGTTGCGCGCCTTCCCGGACCTGGTGGCCGGCATGCGCCTCCGCCCGGTGGACGACTACGGCCGGCGCTTGCGCAGCGCCATGGACGAGATCGCGCCCGAGGGCGTGACGACGCCGCAGGTGGTGCTGCTGTCGCCTGGCATCTACAACTCCGCCTATTTCGAGCACGTGTTCCTGGCGCGCGAGATGGGCGTGCCGTTGGTCGAGGGCGCGGACCTCACGGTGGAGGACGACCGTGTCTGGATGCGCACCACGGCCGGCCTCAGGCGGGTGCACACCATCTACCGCCGCATCGCCGACGACTTCCTGGACCCGTCGGTGTTCCGCGCCGACAGCCTGCTGGGCGTCAGCGGCCTGATCGGCGCATGGCGGCGCGGTCACGTGACCCTCGCCAACGCGGTCGGCACCGGCGTCGCCGACGACAAGGCGGTGTATGCCTACATGCCACGCATCATAAAATACTACCTGGATGAGGACGCCATCCTGCCGAACGTGCAAACCCACATCTGCGGCGAGGCGGAGGGCCTGGCCTACACGCTCGAACACCTGCATGAGCTGGTCACGAAACCCGTGGGGGAGAGCGGCGGCTACGGCATCACCGTAGGCCCGCGCGCCAGCCGGTCGGAACTGGACGTCGCCCGCGCCGCGCTGATCGCCACCCCGGCCAACTGGATCAGCCAGCCGGTCATCGGCCTCTCGGTCGCGCCCACCCTCACGGAGGCCGGCCTGCGTCCTCGGCACCTGGACCTGCGCCCGTTCGCCATCACCGGCCGCGACACCTGGGTCTTGCCGGGCGGCCTCACGCGGGTCGCGCTGCAGGAGGGCAGCCTGATCGTGAACTCGTCCCAAGGCGGTGGATCGAAGGACACCTGGGTGTTGGCTGAATGAGGCGTCACGCCACCCCGTTGCTGACGCGGGACGCCGAGGGCCTGTTCTGGATGGCGCGCTACGTTGAGCGGGTCGAGAACCTGGCCCGCCTGATCGACGTCACCCAGACATTCGAAAGCCCCGGCCGCGAAGCCGAGGCCTGGTCCGCGCTTATAGCCATCAACGCCGACCAAGCCGGCCTCGATGAGCGTGGCTTGGCAGTCGACGCCATGAACATAAAGCGGTTCTACCTGCTGGACGTCACAAACCCGAACAGCATCCCCGGCAGCCTGGAGGCCGCCCGCACCAACGCCCGCAAGCTCCGGCCGCTCATCAGCACGGAGATGTGGATGCAAATGAACGTATTCCACCGCGACGTCATGGCGATTGACCCGGCGGAACTCGATGGCGACAACCTGTCCCGCCTTTGCCGCCGCATCAAGGAGGGCGTGCAGGCCCACACCGGCATCACCGAGGGCACGTTCTTCCGCGACCAGGGTTGGCACTTCTATGAAATAGGCCGCCTGATCGAGCGGGCGGACCAGACGACGCGCCTGCTGGACATCAAGTATCACCTGCTGAGCCCCAGCAGCGCCGAGGAGCGCCGGGTCGTGGAGCTTACGCAGTGGAACGCAGTGCTGCGGGCCGCCGCGGGCTACCACGCGTTCCGCCGGGTGTCGCAGGCCGGGTTCGTGCCGGCGGACGTTGTGGAGTTCCTGCTGCGCGACACCGAGTTCGCTCGCAGCGTCGCGCTGTGCATCGCGCAGATGGAGTGGCACCTCAATGCGCTGCGGTCCCGCTACGGCCTGCGGGACACCGCCGGCGTGCTGGAGCGCATCGGCGAGGTGCGCGCCGGCATGAACGTGCCGGTGGATGAGCTGCTGCCCTATGGTCTGCATGACTTCCTGGACCGCCTGCAACGCGACTTGCACGGCACGGGCGACCTGATCGGCACCGCCTTTTTCCGGGATTGGCGCCCGCTAAAGAAGCCGTCCGCGCAAACCACCGAGGACATGACCCAGTCCAGGGAGGCCATGACGCAGACCATGGGCGGCATGACCCAGACCGCGAGCGGGCAGACCCAAGTGCAGGGACGCCGGTAGCGAGTGGCCGCAATGACCGGGGGGCTAAGGGGCGCCGCCGGAGAAGGGGTCCGCGCCGCCTTCGCCGACTGCCCGTTCGGCCGCCTGCTGGTCGGCGTCACCGGCGCCGGGGTGTGCTACTTGGGTTTCGCGGAGCCGGACGACGCCTTGATGAACGACCTGCGGCAACGCTTCCCGGGCGCGCGGATCGAGCTGGACGACGCGGCGCTCGCCAGCACGGTCGCCATAGTGCTGGCTTACCTGCATCAGCCCGCCGCCGGCCTCGAACTGCCGCTCGATCTGCGCGGCACGGCGTTCCAGCAACGGGTCTGGGCCGCCCTGTGCCGCATCCCGCCTGGCGAGACGCGCAGCTACGCCGAGGTCGCCGCCATGATCGGAGCGCCACAGGCGGTTCGCGCCGTCGCGCGTTCCTGCGCCGCCAATCCGGTTTCCCTCGCCGTCCCGTGCCACCGTGTGGTCGGCAGCAACGGCAGCCTCACCGGCTACCGCTGGGGCGTGCCGCGCAAACAAGTCCTGCTGGAGCGTGAGCGGGCATAGCTTGAAGGAGAGGTAGGATGATGTGGTTCGGATTGCGGCGCGCCGCGTGCCTGGTTGGGCTGGCGGCGTGCATTGGCGCCGCCCAGGCGCAGTCTCCGCTTGGCCCGCCAGGCATACCGGCCGACCGCTTCCCGAAGCCCACCCGGCCGGTCGCCAGCATCATCTCAGACCGCTGGGCCAGCGAGGACCAGCGCGAACGCGCCGGCGAGGCTGCCAAGGTGATGGACTTCCTGGCCATTCGCCCCGGCATGACGGTGGCTGACATTGGCGCCGGCTCCGGCTATTACACCGCCCGCTTGTCCCCCCGTGTCGGTCCGACCGGCCGCGTGCTGGCGCAGGACGTGGTGCCAAGCTACCTCGCCGCCCTGAGCCGCCGCGTGCAACGGGAGGGCTTGGCCAACGTGACCGTCAGCCTGGGCGAACCGCACGACCCGCGCCTGCCGCCCGCGTCGGTGGACCTGGCGCTGCTGGTGCACATGTATCACGAGATCGAACAGCCGTTCGGCCTGTTGGCGAACCTGCTGCCCGCGTTGCGTCCCGGTGCGCGCGTGGCGATCCTCGACACCATCCGGCCGACTGAGTACCACGGCACGCCCGCGCCGTTGCTGGACTGCGAACTGGGCGCGGTCGGTTACCGCCGGGTCGCGACGTTGCCGCTGGAGAACGGCGCGGAGTACCTGGCCGTGTTCGAGCCGCCAGCGCAGCCGCCCCGCCCGGAGGCCATCAGGCCGTGCCAGCCGTAGCCGCAGCCGCCACGGTCTTGCCGCCTAGATAGGCCGCGCGCACGTCCGGATTGCTCCACAGGTCGGCAGGCTTGCCGGACACCAGGAGGTTGCCGGTCTCCAGCACGTAGCCGCGGTCCGCGACCGACAGCGCCATGTGCGCGTTCTGCTCCACCAGCAGCACCGTCGTGCCCCGGCGACGGATTTCAGCAATAATGCGGAACACCTGCTGCACGACCAGCGGCGCCAGCCCGAGCGAAGGCTCGTCCAGCAACAGCAGCCGCGGCTTGGCCATCATGCCCCGCGCCACCGCCACCATCTGCAACTGCCCGCCTGACAGGGTCCACCCGAGCGCGTGCTCCAACGGATGCAGCACCGGGAAAAACTCCAGCATTTCGTCCGCTTCGCGCTCCAGCACGCGCCGGGCCACGCCGCGGCGGTTGCTGCCGCCCAACAGGATGTTTTCCCGCACCGTAAGCCCCGGGAACACCCGGCGTCCCTCGGGCACGTGGGCGATGCCGAGCCGCACGATGGCCTCCGGCTTCATGCCGATCAGCGATTGCCCGTCGAATGTGAGCCGCCCGGACACGTTCGGCACCAGCCCGGAAATAGTCCGGAGCGTCGTGCTTTTGCCCGCGCCGTTGCTGCCCAGGAGGGTCACGATCTCGCCCTCCTCGACCACCATGTCGAGTTCCTTCAGCACCGGCGCCGCACCGTAACGCGCGACCAGGCCGCCGATCTCAAGCAGCGGCATCTTGCCTCGGCTCCCCTAAATAAGCCGCGATCACGTCCGGATGCGACAGCACGTCGCGCGGCGCGCCGTCCGCGATCCGCCGGCCGAAGTTCAGCACGGTGATGTGGTCCGCGACCTGTTCAACGAGGTTCATGTCGTGGTCGACGATCAGGATGGTGAGCCCATGCCCTTTCAGCCGCCGGAGCAGCGCGCCAAGCTCCTGTTTCTCCGTGAGGTTCAACCCGGCCGCCGGCTCGTCCAGCAACACGACCGCCGGGCTGCCAGCCAGCGCCCGGGCAATCTCCACGTAACGCTGGTGCCCGTAGGACAGCGCGCCCACCAACCGGTTCGCATCCGCGCGCAACCCTACGAAGTCGAGCGCCGCGAGCGCGCGGGCCACCACTTCGGCCGGCTGCTCGGCGATGTCGTTGCCGGGCCGCTCGGCGCCGACCATCACGTTCTCCAGCACCGTCATGCCACGGAACACGCGGATGTTCTGGAACGTGCGGGCCAGGCCGGCGCGGGTGCGCTCATGCGGCGCAGTCGCGGTCACATCCTGCCCAGCCAGCGTAATCCGGCCGGCAGTGGGGCGGTACAGCCCGGTCGCCACGTTGATGAAGGTGCTTTTGCCCGAGCCGTTCGGGCCGATCAGCGCGTGCACCGTGCCCTGCCGCACCACCATATCAACGCCGTCCAGCGCCTTCAGGCCGCCGAAGTGCTTGGCCAGGCCGTCGATCCGCAGCGCCTCCGCCTGCGTCGCCACCCCGCGCGCGCTCAGCAGCGGCAGCGGCGTCACGTCGCCCGTGACCGGCGGCCCGTCGCGGCGCAGGCGGTTGGCGACGAAGCCCCACAACCCGTCTGGCAGGAACACCATAATCAGGATGACCGCCGCGCCATACACCGCGAGATAGACTTGGCGCAGGAAGCGCAGCCACTCCGGCAGGATCACCAGCAGCCCGGTGCCCAGCAAGGCCCCGAACGGCGACTGCACCCCGCCCAGCAGCGCCATGGTCAGCAGCACGATGCTTTCGGCGAACGCGAACTGGTCCGGGCTGATGTAGGCGAACGCGCCCGCGAACAGCCCGCCGCCCAGCCCGCCCAGCAACGCGGAGATGCCGAACGCCAGCACCTTGGTGCGCAGCACGTCGATGCCGCAGGTGCTGGCGGCGATCTCGTTGTCCCGCACCGCCTGCATCGCCCGGCCGAGCCGCGTGGTCTTGAGCCGCCAGATGTACCAGGTGACGCACACTAGCGTGACCAGGCACAACGCCAGGAACTGGTTGCCTTGGTCCAGCCGCAGCCCCGGCACGCTGGGCCGCGGCACGCCGCGCACGCCGTCCGGCCCGTGCGTCAGGCCGATCCAGTTGTTCAGCACCAGCGTCAGGATTTGCTGGAAGCTGATGGTGACCATAGCGAGGTAGTGCCCGCCCAGCCGCAAGCTCGCGAAGCCGAGCAGCACTCCGAACACCGTCGCCACCACGATGCCGGCGATCAGCGACACGAAGAACGGCAGGCCGTAATCGACGGTGCCGAGCGCCACGCCATAAGCGCCCAGCCCGAAGAACGCCGCCTGCGCCAGCGAGATTTGCCCACAGTAGCCCAGCACCACCACGAGCCCGGCCACCGCCACCGCATAGGTCGCGGCCTGCATGAAGATGTTGAGCGTGTAGCCCGACTGCGGCACCACGGTGGACACCGCGAGCACGCCGATAATGGTCGCCGCCAACGCCGGCAATCCGCGCCAGGACCGCGCCTGCAACACGGTCGGCGCGGCGAGCAGGGTGGTCGTGCTCATGCCTTCTCCGCGATTTTCTCGCCGAACAACCCCTGCGGCCTGACCAGCAGGAACAGCAGCAGCAGGCCGAATGCCAGCGCGTCCTTGTAGGGCACCGAGATGTAGGCCGCCCCGAAGGTCTCGACGATGCCGAGCGCCAACCCGCCCAGGATTGCGCCGGGGATGTTGCCGAAGCCGCCGATGATGTTGGCCGCGAACGCCTTCAAGGAAATCAGCGCCCCCATGCCGACCGACACGAACAGCACCGGCGCCACCAGGATGCCCGCCAGCCCGCCCAGCGCCGCGCTGTAGCCGAACGTGATCAGGATCATGACCGCAACCGGAATGCCGAGCAGGCTGGCCATCTCTTTGTCCTGGCTGGTGGCTTGCAGCTTCTTGCCCAGCAGGGTCTTCTCAAAAATCAGGTATTGCAGCAGCACCATGGCCGTGGCGGCGACAATGATGGCCAAGTACTGCGAATCCATGAACACGCCGCCGACCTCGAAGCCCGGGTTGTCGAACAGGTTCGGCAACACCTCCGGGCTTGGCCCGTACGCCGCCAGCACGAAGTTGGACAGGAATATGCTGGCGCCGATCGTGCTGATGATCACCGGCAACTGTCCCCGGTGCCGCAGCGGCCAATAGGTCGCCCCGGCGAACAGGAGGCCGAACCCGGCCATCACGACCACCGAGATCAGCAACGCCAGCAAGTACGGCACGCCCAGCCCGGTTGCTAGGATGACCATCAGGTACGCGCCAAGCATGGAGAACTCGCCCTGCGCGAAGTTCACCACGCTGGCGGCGCGGATCAGCAGCACGAAGCCGAGCGCCACCAGGGCGTAAATTGCGCCGATGCCCAGGCCGGTGAACAGCAGTTGCGGGATAAGCTCCACAGCTAATCCCTGATTTCGATGCGCCGGTCGAACACGATTTTGCCGCCCTCGTTCCTCACGACGTTGTAGCCGCGCAGCCCATCGCCCTTGTCGTCGAAGTTGTACTCGCCCTCTGCCCCGGGGAAACCCCGGATCGCGGCCAAGGCGGCGCGGAGTTTCTCAGGCTCGGTGCCTCCCGCGTCGGCGATGGCCTTGGCCAGCAGGCTCACCGCGTCGAACGTCCAGGACGCTTGGTTGTCCGGGATAGCCTTGTACAGCGCCTGATAGCGCTCGGCGAACGCCTTGGACGCGGGGGTCGCGTCCACCGCGTAGTCCGCGACGCCGTAGGTGCCATGCAACGCCGGACCCGCAAGGCTCAGCGCCGTGGTATTCACGATGGACGGCGAGCCGACCCACGGGATACGCACGCCCAACTGCCGCAGTTGCCGCGCGAAGATGCCGAGGTCGCCCTCGAACGTGAAGTAGCTCGACACGATGTCGGCGCCGGACTGCCGCACCGCAAGCACCACGGCGGTGTAGTCGGACGCCTGGTTGGTGTAGCCCTGCATCAGCACCGGCGTGATGCCCTTGGCCTTCAACGCGGCCTCAAGCGCCTTTGACCCGTTGCTGCCGAACGCGTCCGTCGAGTGCACCACCGCCCACTTCTGTTTCTTGAGCTCGCCCAAGCCAAACTCGGCGATTACCTTGGCGGAGAACGAGTCGTTCGGACGGCAGCGGAACAGCCACTTGTTGCCCTGCTGCGTGAGCGTCGGGTCGGTGCCGCCGAACATCATCGGCTTCGCGGCCTTGAGCACGTCGGGCGCCATGGCCTGCACTTGGGTCGAGCGGATGGAGCCGATGAATGCGACGATGTCCTCCTGCGCCGACAGCCGGCTGAACGCCAGCACCGCGCCGGGGTTGGTGGTTTGGTCGTCCTCGATCACCAGCTCCATCTTGCGGCCGAGCACGCCCTTCTCGTTGACCGCCTCCAGCGCTTGCATGGCGCCCTGCCGCGCGAACTTGCCGCTCTCGGCGGCCGGGCCGGTGGTGGGGGAGACCATGCCGATCTTGATCGGACCCGCCTGGGCGCGTGCCGAACGGGGCAGGGCGGCCAGGGCCGCGGCCGAAACCGCGAGGCCGCGCCGGGTCAGGTTGCTAGCTGTCACCGTGTTTCTCCCATGCGTCCGGTTCCCTCGACCGTATTGGCACGGATACGAACACAAGGCCGCCCGAGCGGCAAGCTCAAGCGGCGCGGACCGCAATCGCCACGTCCGCCGCCATGGACGGCACGCTGATCCGGTGCGCTGCCCCCTCCGGCCTGACCGTGGCGCATCCGGCCACGGCGCCCGCCGTGGTGTTCCAAAGCGTCGCCCGGTATTGGCCCGACGCCAGCCCCGGCACCAGGACCGACACCGGCTGGCGCGGTGCCGGGTCCACCCGGCCGTCATGCAGCAACGGCCGGGTCCGCAGCAGCCACAGCACCGCCTGCCGCGCGTCGCCGCAGCCGAAGCAGGCCACGTCCGGATCGCTGCACGCCAGCGTCGTGTTCAGGATGCGCCGTTGGAACCGCGGCCAGTCCACCAATGGCAGGAAGCCTGCCAGCCCACGCTGCGCCGCCCGCATCCCCGGCGTCAGCGCGTGCGGGTTGCGGTTCGGCCAGCGCATCCCGCCGCCAGCGCCGCCGGACGCGAGGTGCGCCCACTGCATGTGCCGGAAGTACTCATCGTCAAAGGCCTCCGGCAACGTCGCGCCGTGGTCCTTGAAGGTGTGGATCGGCCCATGCTCGCTCTCGAAGAACGGCCGTTGGTCGGCGATTTCTGCCAGGGCCTCCCCCACCAACTGGCCCGCCGCCAGCGCCGGCGCGACCGTGTCCTGCGGAAAGTCGATGGTGCCCTCCTCGTAGAAGTGGTTGTTGGCGAAATCGAGCGCCGGATGCCGGAACACCGGCTCGTTCAGCCATGGCTTCCAATGCAGCTCCGGCCCGAACACCGAGACGCATTGCGGGTGCGCCCGGCCATGCGCCCGCCGCTCCACGTCGCGTAAATAGGGGCCGACATCGCCGATGTAGTCCTCAAAGCAGCCAGGCCGGTCCTCGCCCTGCACCGGATGCATTTCGTTCCACAGGTCCCACGCGAACAGCGCGCCGCTGCCCCCCCAGCGCTCGGCGGCGAACCGCAGCCGTGCCTTGATTAGCGCCCGGGTGTCCGGGCACACCATGAGCCGGGTGCGCGCGGTACAGGGGCCGCCGTTCGCGGAGTTGTATGGGTGCAGGTCCCAGCGCACCCAGTGGAAGTAGGTGTCGAGCGGCGTCAGCAGGACGCGCAGCCCGGCCGCTTCGACCAAGCGGAACAGGTCGTCCCACGCCTGCACCATGACTGGGTTGAACACCCCGGCCGGCTGCTCGAAGAAGTGCTCGCCGGTCTGGGCGTACTCCAGCATGAAGCGCAGGCAGGTGACGCCGCTGCCGCGCAGCCGGGCCAGATGCCGCTCGACGCTGCCCAGGTCCTGCTGGTGCAGCACGCCGCGGAACTCGACCCAACTGATTGCGTCGTTCTGGCCTATCGGGGTCCAGGGCGCGCCATGCTCGTCGACGAAATACGGCGCGCCCGGAGCGCACCCGATCCAAGCCAGGCTCATTTAATCTGGGCGACTCGCAGCGCGTTGGTGGTCCCTGGCTGGTTGAACGGCACTCCAGCGGTCACCACGATCTCCTGCCCAACTGTGGCAAACCCCTCGGTCCGCGCAATCCGCACGGCGCGGTTCACCGTGTCCGTCATGGTGTGCGTCTCTGGCGACACCACCGCGTGCACGCCCCACACCACCGCCAGCCGCCGCGCCGTCGTGAGGCTCGTGGTCAGGCCCAGCACCGGGCAGTCCGGACGCTCCCGCGCCACCCGCAGCGCCGTGCTGCCGCCCAGCGTGTAGGCGGCGATCGCGGCCGCGCCGATGGTGTGCGCCACCTGTCGGCTGGCGCTGGCAATAGCGGAGGCCGAGCTGCGTTCCGGCGCCGGCCGGCTGGTGTCGGTGATGCTGCGCCAGCCCGGGTCCCGCTCCACGCGCTCCACGATCCGGTCCATGATGTTGACCGCCTCGTACGGATACTGCCCAGCCGCCGTCTCCGCGCTCAGCATCACCGCGTCCGCCCCGTCGAACACCGCGGTCGCCACGTCGGACGCCTCTGCCCGGGTCGGCGCCGGGGCGGTTACCATGCTTTCCAGCATCTGGGTGGCTACGACCACCGGGATGCCCTGCTCCCGCGCGGCCCGGACAATGCGTTTCTGCGCTAACGGAACCTCTTCTGGCGGCAGCTCCACGCCCAGGTCCCCGCGCGCGACCATGACCGCATCCGACAGCGCCATGATGGCGTCTAGGTTGTCCAGGCACTGCGGCTTTTCCATCTTGGTCATGATCCAAGCGCGCCCAGCGGCAATCTCCCGCGCCTCCATCACGTCCTCGGCCCGCTGCACGAACGACAGCCCGATGTAGTCCACCCCGTGCGCCAAGGCGAAATCGAGGTCGATCCGGTCTTTTGTCGTGAGCGCAGGGATCGGCAGCGCCACGTCCGGCACATTTACCCCTTTGCGGTCCGAGAGCTGGCCGCCAGTGACCACTTCGGTCTCCAAGTGGTCCCCACGCACGTGCGACACGCGCAGCCGCAGCTTGCCGTCGTCCAGCAGCAGCGAGGTGCCGATCCCGGCCGCCTTGATGATCTCCGGATGCGGCAGCTCCACCCGGCGGCTGTCCCCCGGCACCGGCGAGAGGTCGAGCCGGAAGCCCTGGCCGGTTTGCAGCACGACGCGCCCACCCTGGAACCGCCCTACGCGCAGCTTCGGACCCTGCACGTCCGCCAGGATGCCGATTGGTCGCCCGGTTTGCTCTTCCAGCGCGCGGATCATGGCGATGCGGGCCAAATGGTCGTCATGCGTGCCGTGGCTGAAGTTGAGGCGGAACACGTCGGCGCCCGCCTGGAACAGCCGCGCCAGCACCTCCGGCGACGAACTGGCCGGCCCGAGGGTTGCAATGATTTTGGTACGGCGGCGACGGCGCAGCTTCACACGGGCAGACATTCAGACCCCTCCTTGATGGCCGGCCAGGTGCGGGCCGGACAGCGGGGCCGGTTTGGCCCATTCCATTCCATACCGCCCGGACCGACGCCAAGGCCAGTGGGGAGCGGCAACCGTCCGCATAAGGCCCCTTTTGCCAGCTTTCGATAGGTGAGCGGCAGTCCTTCTACATTGACTTATTTTGTAGAAAATGATTTAATATGTTTCACGCAACTAATTCTGACAGTCTTGACACTGGTTGTGAAGGCGGTCAGGGGTTATTACGGGCTTAAAATCAATAAGCGGACAACGCTTAGTGGGAGGATAGTATGTCTGAAGTTTCAGTCGCACCCGGAGCAGCGGTGCGGAACCGGCCCATGACGCGTGAAGAGAGGCGCGTCATTCTCGCCTCCTCGGCCGGCACGATCTTCGAATGGTATGACTTCTACCTGTACGGCTCACTTGCGGCGATCATCGGCGCGCAGTTCTTTTCGTCGTTCCCCGAGGCGACACGCAACGTGTTCGCCCTGCTGGCGTTCGCGGCCGGCTTCTTGGTGCGCCCGTTCGGCGCATTGGTGTTCGGACGCCTGGGCGATATGGTCGGGCGTAAGTACACCTTCCTGATCACTATCTTAATCATGGGCTTCTCGACGTTCCTGGTCGGTTGCCTGCCTTCCTACGACTCCATTGGCGTGGCCGCGCCCATCATCCTGATCTCTCTGCGGATGCTGCAGGGGCTGGCGCTTGGCGGCGAGTACGGCGGGGCCGTCGTGTACGTGGCGGAACATGCGCCCAACCATCGCCGCGGCTATTACACCAGTTGGATTCAGACCACGGCGACGCTCGGCTTGCTGCTGTCCCTGTTGGTCATCCTGTCGATTCGCCTGGCGCTCGGCGAGGCCGAATTCGCGCGCTGGGGCTGGCGCATCCCGTTCCTGATTTCCGCCGGGCTGCTGGTGATTTCCGTGTGGATTCGGTTGCAAATGCACGAGAGCCCGGCCTTCACCAAAATGAAGGATGAGGGCACGCAGTCCAAGGCGCCGCTGTCCGAGGCATTCGGCCAGTGGAAAAACGCCAAGTTCGCGCTTATCGCCCTATTCGGCTTGGTGGCCGGGCAGGCAGTGGTTTGGTACACCGGGCAGTTCTACGCACTGTTTTTCATGCAAACCATCCTGCGGGTGGACCTGTTCACTGCCAACGTGCTGATTGCCTGGTCGCTTATTCTGGGCACCGGCGGCTTCGTGCTGTTCGGCAGCTTGTCGGACCGTATCGGCCGCAAGCCAATCATCCTGGCGGGCTGCGCTATCGCAGCGCTGGTTTACTTTCCGCTATTCAAGGAACTGACCGCCACCGCCAACCCAGCGCTGGCCCGGGCGCAGGCGACCACCGCCGTCGTGGTCGTGGCGGACCCGGCCGACTGCTCGTTCCAGTTCAACCCGGTCGGCACGGCGAAGTTCACCAACTCCTGCGACATCGCCAAGGGCCTGCTGGCCCGCGCATCGGTCAGCTACACGGTCGAACCTAAGCCAGGCCAGTCCCCGGCCATCATCCGCGTCGGCAGCACGGAGTTCCCTGCCTACGACGCCGCCAAGCTGACCGGGGAGGCCGCTCGCACCACCCCGGCCGCCTACACCAAATCGGTCACCGACAGTCTGACCGCCGCCGGCTACCCGGCCGCGAACAACGCCGAGATCGTGCGGGTCGGCGGGTTCTTTGACGTGTTCCGCGCCCAGCCAGCCATCTGCATCGGGTTGCTGACCGTGCTCGTGCTGCTGGTGACCATGGTCTACGGCCCGATCGCGGCGGCGCTGGCGGAGTTGTTCCCGACCCGCATCCGCTACACCTCCATGTCGCTGCCGTATCACATCGGCAACGGCTGGTTCGGCGGCCTGTTGCCGGCGACGGCGTTCGCCATGATCGCGCAGACCGGCGATATCTACTACGGCCTATGGTACCCAATCGTTATCGCTACCGCCACCGTGGTAATCGGCATCTTGCTGGTGCCCGAAACCAAGGACCGCGACTTGTTCGCCGACGCCAAGTCCGGCTGAGCGCATGGGTCTGGCGCGCCGGGGTCCGGCGCGCCATCTTCCTCCAACACGGAGGATATCCCATGGACGACGCCACCCGCACCGAGCTTGAAGCCGCCGCCTACCGCCGCCTGGTCGCGCACCTGCGTGAGCGTTCGGACGTGCAAAACATTGACCTTATGAACCTGGCCGGGTTCTGCCGGAACTGCCTGTCCCGCTGGTACCGCGAGGAAGCGGAGGCGCGCCATGTGCCAATGACCGATCCGGAGGCGCGGGAAGTGGTTTACGGCATGCCCTACAAGGAATGGCAGGCGCTGCACCAGCGCGAGGCCACGGCGGAGCAAAAGGCCGCGTTCGCCGCCAACCCTGGACACTGACGGCTGGCCCCGCTAACTCGCGCGCCTGGCTTTTAAGGGTTTTATGATGGCGCTTGATGACGCTGACACGCTCGACAACGATCCCCTGGACGAGAAGGCGGCGGCCAAGGCCAAGGTCGGCGGCATCGCCGTGGACCGCCTTCGCAGCCTGATCGAGCGGATCGAGCGGCTAGAGGAGGAACGCAAGGCGCTCGGCAGCGACATCAAGGACATTTACTCCGAGGCCAAATCCGCCGGGTTCGACGTCAAGGTGCTGCGGCAGATCATCCGGATCCGCAAGCAGGAGCCGGCGGAGGTCGAGGAGCAGGAGTCGCTGCTGGACGTGTACCGCCGTGCGCTTGGGATGTGACGTTCCGGTGCATCCGCAACACTGCCGCCCGCCGGACTTTCTGGCTGGGCGTCAGCAGCCCGTTCTCGATGGTGAACGGCGGCACCAGGGCGTGCCGTCGCACCCGCTCCGTCACTGAAACCCGCGCGTTGAAGCGCGCCACCGCTGCGGCCACCGTGCGCGCGTCCTCGGTTTCCGCTGGCGCCAGCAACGCCGATAGCCCGGCCTGCCCGTCGCCGAACACCACGGCCTGCAGGATTTCCGGCTCCCTCATCAGCATGCCTTCCAGCCGCGCAGGCGACACGTTCTCGCCGCCGGACAGTACGATGATGTCGCGCTTGCGGTCGGTGATGGTTAGGTGTCCGGCCGCGTCCAGCACGCCCACGTCGCCGGTGTGCAACCAGCCATCCCGGATCGTTGCCGCGGTCGCCTCCGGCTGGTTCCAATAGCCGTCCATCACCAAGTCGCCGCGCACCAGGATTTCACCGTCCTCGGCGATCCGCAGCTCCACGCCGGCCAGCGGCGGGCCGACCGTTGCGACGCCGGGCACGTCCGGGCGGTTGGCGCTGATGACAGGTCCGGCCTCGGTTTGGCCGTAACCTTGCATCAACACGATCCCCAATGCCTGGAAGAAGCGGCCGACTTCCGGGTCAAGCCGTGCGCCGCCGGACATCGCAGCCCGCCACCGCCCGCCAAACCGCGCCAGCACGCGGCGTCGCACCTGCGCCAGCAGCGGTTCCGCCAGCCGGTCCAGAAGCGTGGGCGTCCCGTCCACCCGGCGCAGCCCGGCCGCTATCGCCCAATGGAACAGCCGTTGCTGCCACGCTGGCTGGCGGCCCACCTGCAACAGGATACGGCTGCGGATCACGTCCAGCAGGCGCGGCACCACCAGCATGACGGTTGGCCGGACCACGGCCATGTCGGCCGCCAAATGTTCGATGCCGCGGCTGTACACGATCTCCGTGCCGAGGCCGGGCAGGAAGAACTGGCCAACGGTATGCTCGAAACTGTGCGAGAGCGGCAGGAACGACAGGTAAACCTCGTCCTTGAGCCGCAACGGCCGCACCAGCTCGGTGGCGCCGGCCATGTTCGACAGGATGGCGCGGTGCGGCAGCATCACCCCGCGCGGCAGGCCAGACGTGCCGCTGGTGTAAATCAGGCACGCCAGCGCTCCCGGTGGAATGCCCTCCGCCTCGGCCGCGATGTCGTCGGGCGCGGCTGGGTCGGCCTCAAGCGGCGCGAAGTGCCGGCCATGGCCGGCCTCCATGCAGATAAGCTGGTCGATGCCGCCAACCAGCGACGCGCCCGCCATGACGCGGCCCGCCAGCGCGGCCGTGGACGCCACGGCGACGCGCGCTCCGCTGTCCAGCAGCAGGTGCGCGTGGTCCTCCGGCGTGTTGGTGACGTAGCCCAGCACCGGCACGGCGCGGATGGCCATCAACGCGGTTTCCAGCACCGGCACCTCCGGCCGGTTCTCGCTCACGATCAGCACGCGGTCCCCGGCCGTCACGCCCGCCTCGCGCAGCCCGCGCGCCACCGAGGCGGCACGGCGCGCGAACTCTGCCCACGAGACGCCATGCCACGCCTCGTCCCGGAAATGCCGCAGCATGGGGCGCTGGCCCCAGCGGCGGCTCAGCCCAAACATCATGGTTGGCAGGTTGGGCCAAGGCAAGGTCGGCGATAAGGCCGGAGTGGTGTTCACGCTTGCTCCTTCGGTGCGCCGTCCCACCTTCATGGGACACGCCGTATCAGCACGACAGGACAGACACCAGATGCACCGACCGGGCACCCCCGCGCCAGATGGACACGCTGCGACCGCCACCGCCGATGACACCCTGCCGTCCTGGGACCTGACGGACCTCTACCCCGCGCCGGACAGCCCTGAGCTTGAAGCCGACTTCATCCGCGCCGAAGGAGCCGCCCGGGCGTTCAAGGCGGCCAACGCCGGAACCTTGGCGGACCGTAGCGGCGCGCAGTTGGCGGCTATCCTAGCGGAGTACGAGCGCATCGAGGAGACGCTCGGCCGGCTCGTTTCGTATGCCCAACTGCAATTCAGCACCGACAGCACCGACCCGGTGATCGGCCGCTTTTACCAGTCGGTGAATGAGCGGGTCACCAGCATCAGCTCGGACCTGCTGTTCCTCTCGCTGGAGCTGAACCGGATCGACGACGCCGTGCTCGACGCGAAGCTCGCCGACCCGCAGTTGGCTTGCTGGGCGCCCTGGCTGCGCGACCTTCGGGTGTTCCGCCCGCACCAGTTGTCGGACGAGCTGGAGAGGCTGCTGCACGAAAAGGAAGTGACTGGCCGCAGCGCCTGGAGCCGACTGTTCGACGAGACGGTCGCCGGTATGCGGGTGCCGCTGCGGGGCGAGGAGCTGACGGTCAGCGCCGCGCTGAACAAGCTGTCCGACCGGGACCGCGACACGCGCCGGGACGCAGCCCAGGCTATTGGCGACGTGTTCACCAAGAATGTCCGGCTGTTTTCCTTGGTGACCAACACGCTCGCCAAGGACAAGGAGATCATCGACGCCTGGCGCGGCTATCCCCGCCCGACCAGCAGCCGCAACCGGGCCAACATGGTCGAGGACAGCGTGGTGGACGCGCTCAGCACGGCGGTATCGCAGGATTACGGCCGGCTGTCGCACCGGTACTATGCGCTGAAGGCGAAGTGGCTCGGGCTTGAGAAGCTGGAGCACTGGGACCGCAACGCGCCCCTGCCGGAGGACCTGGACGGCCAAATCCCTTGGGAGGAGGCGCGGGACCGCGTGCTATCGGCCTATGGCGGTTTCTCGAAGGAGCTGGCGAGCGTCGGGCGCCGGTTCTTCGACCAGCCGTGGATTGACGCCAAGCTGCGGCCGGGCAAGTCCGGTGGCGCGTTCGCGCACCCGACCGTGCCGTCCGCGCACCCGTACCTGCTGTTGAACTACCACGGCAAGACCCGTGACGTGATGACCCTGGCGCATGAGCTTGGCCACGGGGTGCACCAGGTGCTGGCGGCCGAGCAGGGATACTTGATGTCCGGCACGCCGCTGACCCTGGCCGAGACCGCCAGCGTGTTCGGGGAAATGATGACGTTCCGCGCGTTGCTGGATGCGGAAACGGACCCTAAGCGCCGCCGCATCATGCTGGCGAGCAAGGTCGAGGACATGCTGAACACGGTGGTGCGCCAGACCGCGTTCTACCAGTTTGAGACCCTGCTGCATGACGAGCGCCGGTCCGGCGAGCTGGTGGCGGACCGGATCGGTGAGCTATGGCTGCAGGTGCAGGCCGCGAGCCTTGGCCCGGTGTTCAACTTCACGCCGGAGTATAAGGTATTCTGGGCCTATGTGCCGCATTTCATTCACACGCCGTTCTACGTCTATGCCTATGCGTTCGGGGACTGCCTGGTGAACGCGCTGTACTCGGTGTTCCAAAACGGTCATCCCGGGTTTGAGCAGAAATACCTGGACATGCTGCGCGCCGGCGGCACCAAGCGGCACAAGGAGCTGTTGGCGCCGTTCGGCTTGGATGCGTCGGACCCGGCGTTCTGGCGCCGCGGCTTGGATGTCATCAGCGGCTTCATCGACGAGTTGGAGGCCGCTTAGTGGCAGACCTGAACCGGCCGAACCTGTTCGGCGAACTGAAGCGCTTCGCGCGCACGTCTGGCGCCGTCGGCGGCATTGCGGCGCGGGTGGCCGGACAGAAGGTGTTCGGTTTCAAAAGCGACCGCACCGCCCATGCCGAGGACCTGAAAGCCATTCTAGGCGGGCTTAAGGGGCCGCTGATGAAGGTTGCGCAAATCCTGTCCACCATCCCTGACGCGCTGCCGCCCGAGTATGCCGAGGAGTTGGCGCAGTTGCAGGCCAACGCCCCGTCCATGGGCTGGTCGTTCGTGCGCCGGCGCATGACGGGGGAGCTTGGCCCGGACTGGCAGTCCCGGTTCACGAGCTTCGGCCAGGAAGCCGCTGCGGCGGCGAGCCTGGGGCAGGTGCATCGCGCCACCTTGCCGGACGGCACGGACGTGGCCTGCAAGCTGCAATACCCGGACATGCCGAGCATCGTGGACGCGGACCTGAAGCAGCTCCGGCTAGCGATGAACCTGTACCAGCGCATGGACAGCGCCATCCAAGGCGCTGACATCTATGCGGAAATTGCGGAGCGGCTACGGGAGGAGTTGGACTACCTGCGTGAGGCGGCGCAGATGCGCCTGTATCAGATCATGCTGCGGGACGACCCGTTCATCACGGTGCCGACTCCGGTCGAGGGCTACTGCACGCCTCGCTTGCTGACCATGAGCTGGCTGGATGGCGAGGCCATGCAGGCGCGCATCGACCGCGAGACCGGGCTGGAGGACCGCAACAACATGGCCCGGGCGCTGTTCCACGCCTGGTACGTGCCGTTCTACCAGTATGGCGTCATCCACGGCGACCCGCACATGGGCAACTATCAGGTGCGGCCGGACGGTGGCCTGAACCTGTTGGACTTCGGCGCGATCCGCGTGTTCCCACCCCGGTTCGTAGGCGGCGTCATCGAGCTGTACGAGGCGATCCGCGACAGCGATGACGAAAAGGCCCGGCATGCTTATGAGGGCTGGGGCTTCAACGATCTGTCCAAGGAACAGATGGACGTGCTGAACCAGTGGGCGGCGTTCGTCTACGAGCCGCTGCTGTCCGACCGGGTGCGCCGCATCCAGGAGAACGGCGATAGCCAGTATGGCCGCAGCGTGGTGGAAAAGGTGCACGCCGGGCTGCAGCAGACCGGGGGCGTGAAGCCGCCACGGGAATTTGTACTGATGGACCGCTCGGCCATCGGGTTGGGCAGCGTGTTCCTGCGCTTGGGCGCTGAGCTGAACTGGAGCCGCATGTTCCAGGAGATGATCGAGGGATTCAAGACCGACGAGGTCGCGGCCCGGCAGGCGGCGGCGCTGGCGGAGGCCGGGGTGCCAGCGAGCGGCTGACCGCCGTTCCGGGCCACGGGAACCCAGGCCCACTTGCGTCCACAGTGCCCGGCTGCGCAAACTAGGCCAACTGTGTAGAGGAAACGACGCATGCGCCTTGCGGTGCTGAAAGAACGTGCCGACTCCGAAATGCGCGTGGCCGCCACGCCGGACACGGTGAAGAAACTGGTGGCGATGGGCCTCGCGGTCGCAGTCGAGGCTGACGCCGGCCGGGCCAGTTCGATAAGGGACACGGAATACCAGGCGGCGGGCGCCGAGATCGCGCCGGATGCGGCTGCGGCGCTGGCGGGGGCAGGGGTGGTGTTCGCCGTCGGCATGCCGCCCGCCGACGTGCGCGCCAACATCCCGCGCGGCGCGTTGCTGGTCTGCACCAGCGGCGCCATGACCCAGCCCGAGCTGGTCAGCGCGCTCGCGGAGGGCGGGATCGACGTCGCGGCCATGGAGCTGCTGCCGCGCATCACGCGGGCCCAGAGCATGGACGTGCTCAGCAGCCAGGCGAACCTTGCGGGCTATCGTGGGGTGATCGAGGGCGCGTCGGCGTTCGACCGGGGCTTTCCGATGATGATGACCGCCGCGGGCACGGTGCCGCCGGCGCGGGTATTCGTGATCGGCGCCGGCGTGGCCGGGCTACAGGCCATCGCGACCGCGCGCCGCTTGGGCGCCATCGTGTCCGCGACCGATGTGCGCCCGGCGGCCAAGGAGGAAATCAAGTCGCTCGGCGCGACGTACGTGGGCGTCGAGGACGAGGAGACGGCTGGGCAAACTGGCGCATACGCCAAGGAAATGTCCGACGCGTTCCGCCAGAAACAGGCGGAGCTGATGGCCGCCACAGTGGCGAAGAACGACCTGGTGATCTGCACGGCTCTGGTGCAGGGCCGCAAGGCGCCGGTCATCGTGAACCAGGCCATGGTGGACGCCATGCGGCCGGGCAGCGTGATCGTGGACCTTGCGGCCGAGGCCGGCGGCAACTGCGCGGCGACAGTGCCCGGCGAGATCACGACCACGGAGAACGGCGTGAAGGTGCTGGGCTGGGCCAACTGGCCGGCGCGCATCCCGGTCGCGGCCAGCGCGCTTTACGCCCGCAACCTGCTGACCTTCCTGACCACGTTTTGGGACAAGGAGGGCAAGCGCCCGGCGTTGCCGGAGACGGACGAGATCGTGCGCGGCGTCATGCTGACCCGCGGCGGCGCCATGGTGCACGCCAACGTCAAGGGCGTGCCGACCCCGTCGCGCGTGGAGACCTCGAAGGAGGGCACTCCGCCGTCTGTGATGCCGCAGATCGTGGCGGCGGACGCCCCGCAGCCAGGCGTCGAGGGGCCGGCGGTGCAGGCGCCGCAGGTGGAGGCCGTGAGCTTCGAGCCGCCGGATGTCAAAGCCGCGCGCATCGAGGCGTCAAAGGCCACGAACGCGCCGGCGCCGCACGCCAACCCATAAGAAAGACCCGACGATGGAACCAAGCCTTTACGCGAACGAGGCCGCGCGCATCGCCCAGAGCGCCGCGAGCCTGGCGGACCAGTTGCGCGCAGCCGGTGCCGGCCTCGAGCCGGTCGCCACGGCCGTCGAGCCGTTTATCTTCCTGCTGGCCATTTTCCTTATGGCCTGCTTCGTCGGCTACTACGTCGTCTGGAACGTGACGCCCGCTTTGCACTCGCCGCTGATGGGCGTGACCAATGCCATTTCGTCGGTGATCGTGGTTGGCGCGATGCTGGCGGTCGGGTTGTCCGACAACAACTGGGCGCGGGCGTTCGGCTTCCTCGCCGTCCTGCTCGCCAGCGTGAACATATTCGGCGGCTTCGTGGTAACGCAGCGAATGCTGGCGATGTTCCAGACCAACAAGCCGCGGGTGAAGTCGTAGCATGAGCGCCTCCCTAACTTCACTCGCCTACCTCGTTTCCGCCATCCTGTTCGTGCTGGCGCTGCGTGGGCTGTCCAGCCCGGTGACATCGCGCCAAGGCAACCAGTTCGGCATGATTGGCATGGCGATAGCCGTGCTGGCGACGCTGTTGCAGCGTGGCATGTCTGGCATCGGTTTCGTGCTGATCGCGCTGGCCATTGCGATTGGCGGTACGGTTGGCGTCCTAGTGGCCCGGCGCATCCAGATGACGGCGTTGCCGCAGTTGGTGGCGGCGTTCCACTCGCTCGTGGGCCTCGCGGCCGTGTTCGTGGCGGGCGCGGCGATGAACGCGCCAGAGGCGTTCGGCATCGGCACGCCCGGCCATATCCACACGCAGTCGCTGGTCGAGATGTCAATCGGCCTTGCCATCGGCGCGGTGACGTTCTCGGGCTCGCTGATCGCGTTCGCCAAGCTGCAAGGGGTTATGAAGGGCGCGCCGATCCAGTTCCCCCGCCAGCATCAGCTTAACCTGGCGCTCGGCATCCTGTTGCTCGTGCTGATTATCGTGTTCGTCGCCACCAGCAGCCAGCCGTTGTTCTGGCTGATCGCGCTGCTGGCGCTCGGGCTCGGGTTCCTGATTATCATCCCGATTGGCGGCGCGGACATGCCAGTCGTGGTGTCGATGCTGAACAGCTATTCTGGCTGGGCGGCGTGCGGCATCGGGTTCACCATCCAGAACTTGGCGCTCATCATCACCGGCGCCCTGGTTGGCGCGTCCGGCGCCATCCTATCCTATATCATGTGCAAGGGCATGAACCGCAGCATTTTGAACGTGTTGCTGGGCGGCTGGGGCACCGACACCGGCGGCGCGACGGCGGCGCTGTCGGGTCCGGATACCCGGTCAACCCGGGCCGGCAATGCGGATGATGCCGCGTTCATCATGAAAAACGCCTCCAAGGTCATTATCGTGCCGGGCTACGGCATGGCCGTGGCGCAGGCGCAGCACTCGTTGCGCGAGATGGCAGACACGCTCAAGAAGGAGGGCGTGGAGGTCAAGTATGCCATTCACCCCGTGGCGGGACGTATGCCGGGCCATATGAACGTGCTGTTGGCGGAGGCGAACGTGCCATATGACGAAGTGTTCGAGCTGGAGCAGATCAACAGCGAGTTCAGCACCGCAGATGTGGTGTACGTGATCGGCGCCAACGACGTTACGAACCCCTCCGCCAAGACCGACCCGAAATCGCCGATTTACGGCATGCCCATTCTTGACGTCGACAAGGCCAAAACGGTCCTGTTCATCAAGCGCAGCATGGCATCGGGTTACGCAGGCGTGGAGAACGAGCTGTTCTTCCGGCCCAATACGATGATGCTGTTCGCGGATGCGAAAAAGATGACGGATGAGGTGGTGCAGGCGCTCAGCCACTAACCGGCGCGGCGTCGCGCTTGACTTAGCAGGCGCGCGCGCGTACCTGATCCGTAAGACTACAACGCCGCTCCGCGTGCACGCGCAGCGGCGCCTTCTTATTTGGGGTGATGCCAGATGTTCGACACGCTGTCGGGCAAGCTAACCGGAGTGTTCGACCGCCTGCGCAGCCGGGGCCGGCTGAGCGAGGAGGACGTGTCGGATGCGCTGCGCGAGGTAAGGCTCGCGTTGCTTGAGGCAGACGTCGCGTTGCCCGTAGTCAAGGATTTCGTGCAGGCGGTGCGGGATCGGGCGCTTGGCGCCGAGGTCCTGGACAGCGTCAGCCCCGGCCAGCTCGTTATTAAAATCGTCAACGACGTGCTCGTTGAGGCGTTGGGCGGCGCTGGCGCGGTGCCGTTGAACCTTGCCGCCACTGCGCCGGTCCCGGTCCTGATGGTCGGCCTGCAAGGCTCCGGCAAGACCACCACGTCGGGCAAGCTCGCGTTGCGGCTGTTCAAGAGGGAACGCAAGCGGGTCCTGCTGGCGAGCCTCGACACCCAGCGCCCGGCGGCGCAGCTCCAGTTGCAGCAGTTGGCGTTGCAGGCTGGCGTGACCAGCCTGCCGATCATACCCGGGCAGACGCCGGTGCAGATTGCGCAGCGCGCCATGGAGACCGGCCGGCGCGAGGTGTTCGACATCGTGATCCTCGACACGGCCGGACGCCTGTCGATTGACGCGGCGTTGATGTCGGAGGTCCAGGCCATCCGCTTCGCCACCAACCCGGCCGAGACCCTGTTGGTCGTGGACGCCATGACCGGCCAGGACGCAGTCAACACGGCGCGCGCGTTCAACGAGGCGCTGGGCATCACCGGCATCGTGATGACGCGCATGGACGGCGACGCCCGGGGAGGCGCCGCGCTGTCGATGCGCCAGGTCACCGGGGCGCCGATCAAGTTGATAGGCTCCGGCGAGAAGCTGGACGCGCTGGAGGAGTTTTTCCCCGAACGGGTCGCAAGCCGCATCCTGGGCATGGGCGACATCGTCGGCCTGGTGGAGCGCGCCGGCGAGACGATCGACCAGGAAGACGCCGAGAAGCTGGCCCGCAAGATGGCGCGCGGCACGTTCGACCTCGAGGACTATGCGAGCCAACTGAAGCAGATCACCAAGATGGGCAGCTTGTCCGGCATCCTTGGCATGTTGCCCGGCGTCGGCAAAATCAAGGACCAGCTTGAGGGCGCGAATCTGGATCAGGGTATCCTGAAGCGGCAGGCGGCGATTATCTCGTCTATGACCCGCAAGGAGCGGCGGACGCCAGATCTGATTAAGGCGAGCCGAAAGAAGCGCATCGCGGCCGGGTCGGGCACGACCGTGCAGGAGGTCAACCGCCTGCTGAAGCAGTTCGACGACATGTCGACTATGATGAAGCGCATGAACAAGCTTGGTCAAAAGGGGCTGATGCGACAGGGGATGTCGGCGTTGATGCCGAAATCCATGCAGCAGCGCCGTCCTTACTAACGTAAATCAAGGAATGCCTGATGGGTCTTAAAATTCGCCTTGCCCGAGCCGGCGCCAAGAAGCGGCCGTATTATCACATCGTGGTGGCCGATAGCCGCAGCCCACGTGACGGCCGTTTCCTGGAGAAGGTCGGCAGCTACAACCCGATGCTTCCGGCCGAGCACGAGGAGCGCGTGCGGCTGCAAAACGAGCGCATCACGCACTGGATGGGCCAGGGCGCGTTGCCGACCGAGCGGGTCGCGCGGTTCCTGGGCCATGCCGGCCTAGCGCCCATGCCGACCTATAGCGAGCAGCCCATCCAGTCCGCGCCGAAGAAGAAGGCGCAGGAGCGGGCCAAGGCCGCCGCGGCGGCCTAATTGGGCGACCGGCGTATCCTGATGGGCGTGATCGGACGGCCACACGGCGTGCGCGGACTGTTGCACGTGCAGAGCTACACCGCCGATTCTGCTGATCTCGCACGATACGGCGCGCTGCTGGACGAGGCAGGGCGAGCTTGGACCATAACCTGGCGCAGCCCCGGCGTCGCTGAGTTGCGCGATGCCGAGGGTCGTCCCATCGCGGACCGTGCGGCGGCAGAGCGGCTGGTGAACACGAAGCTGTTCGTGCACCGCGACCGCCTGCCGGCATCGCAGGCGGAGGAGTTCTATTTGGCGGATCTGGTCGGCCTGCGGGCTTTAAGCCCACAGGGTGAACCGCTCGGCCGCGTTTCCGTCGTGCATGACTATGGCGCTGGAACCAGCCTCGAAATCTCCCAGGACGACGCGGCGCCGTTGCTGGTGCCATTCACCCGCGCTTGCGTGCCGGACGTGGACATTGCCCAAGGCGTGGTCACGGTCGTGTTGCCGGATGAGGTCGTTGTGCCCGATGTGAAGGCAGCCGCCGAATGACCTGGCACGCGACGGTCCTGACACTGTTTCCCACCATGTTCCCGGGTCCGCTCGAGCATTCGTTGGCGGGGCGGGCACAGGACGCTGGGGCGTGGCGTTTGGAAGTGCGGGACATCCGCGACGCCGCCCGCGGCCGACATCGGACCGTCGATGACACGCCGTTCGGCGGCGGGGCGGGAATGGTCATGCGACCAGACGTGTTGGACGCTGCAATTGGCGCGACAGATGCGCGCGCGCTGATTTACTTGTCGCCACGCGGGACGCCCTTGACGCAGGCGCGGGTGCGAACGCTGGCGAGTGGACCCGGCGCAATCCTGATTTGCGGCCGCTACGAGGGTGTGGACCAGCGCGTGCTGGACGCCCGTGCCGTTGAGGAGATCAGCATCGGCGACTATGTCCTGTCTGGCGGCGAGCTACCGGCGCTGGTGCTGCTCGACGCCTGCGTCCGCTTGTTGCCGGGCGTTATGGGGGCGGCTTTGAGCGGCGAGGACGAGAGTTTCAGCGCCGGGCTATTGGAGTACCCGCAGTACACCCGCCCGGCGGATTGGGACGGGCGGCGCGTCCCGGAGGTCCTGCTGTCCGGCCACCATGCAGCCATTGCGGCATGGCGCCAGGATCAAGCAGCCCAGATCACCAAGGCGCGCCGCCCTGACCTGTGGCGCGCCCTCCAGATAAATGACGCGCCCGTCGCGCGGTAACGAACTTGCCAGAAAGGACTAAGCCATGAACATCATCCAGCAATTCGAGGCCGACCAGATCGCTCGCCTCACCGCCACCCGTCCGGTCCCGGAGTTCCAGCCTGGCGACACCCTGCGCGTCATGGTGAAGGTGGTCGAGGGCGACCGCTCACGGGTGCAGGCCTATGAGGGCGTGTGCATCGCCCGTTCCAACAAGGGGCTGAACAGCAACTTCACGGTGCGCAAAATCAGCTATGGCGAGGGCGTTGAGCGCGTGTTCGCGCTGTATGCCCCGACCATCGCCGAGATCGCCGTGGTGCGCCGTGGCGATGTGCGCCGTGCTAAGCTGTACTACTTGCGGGAACGCAGCGGGAAGTCCGCGCGCATCGCCGAGCGTGCGCGTGACGTTGCGACGCCGGCTGCCGCCGAGTAGGGGAGGGAGCGCATGTCCGACCGGCCCCGGACGCTGTTCGACAAAGTTTGGGACAGCCACGTCGTCGAGCGGCTCGATGACGGAACCTGCGTGCTGTACATCGACCGGCACCTTGTGCACGAGGTCACCAGCCCACAGGCGTTCGAGGGCTTGCGCCTGGCCGGCCGGCGCGTGCGGCGTCCGGATGCGACCATCGCCGTGGTGGACCACAACATCCCGACGTCGGACCGCACGCAGGGCATTGCCGAGCCGGAGAGCCGGCTGCAGGTCGAGACGTTGGAGCGCAACGTCGCCGAGTTCGCCGTGCCTTACTTTCCAGTGCGGGACGCACGGCAGGGTATCGTGCACATCATCGGCCCGGAACAGGGCATCAGCTTGCCCGGCATGACCATCGTCTGCGGCGACAGCCACACCAGCACGCACGGCGCCATGGGCGCGCTGGCATTCGGCATCGGCACGTCGGAGGTTGAGCACGTGCTGGCTACGCAGACCCTGTTGCAGAAGCCTGCTAAGAACATGCTGATCCAAGTCGATGGCGAGCTGTCGCTGGGCGTCACGGCAAAGGATTTGGTGCTGGCCGTCATCGGCCGGATCGGCACCGCGGGCGGGACCGGGCACGTGATGGAGTATGCCGGTTCGGCGGTGCGCGGCCTCAGCATGGCCGGGCGTATGACCGTCTGCAACATGAGCATCGAGGCCGGTGCCCGCGCCGGCATGATTGCGCCGGACGATACGACGTTCGAGTACATCCGTGGACGTCCGTTTGCGCCGAAGGACAAAGCGTTCGATCGTGCCGTGGAGTACTGGCGCACGTTGCCGTCCGATGCTGGCGCTCATTACGACACGGTGGTCGAACTCGACGCGACGGAAATCCAACCCATGGTGACCTGGGGCACCAGCCCGGAAGCTGTGCTGCCGATCAGCGGCGTCGTGCCCGACCCGGCTTTGGTGACGGACGTGGCCATACGGGCGGACATGCAGCGCATGTTGGACTACATGGCGTTGCGGCCGGGACAGCCGTTGGCGGAACTGCCGATTGACGTGGTGTTCATTGGCAGTTGCACCAATGGCCGGATTGAGGACATCCGTGCGGCGGCCCAGGTCGCTCGTGGCCGGCATGTGGCCGAGGGCGTGCGCGCGATGGTGGTGCCCGGCAGCGGCGTGGTGAAGCTGCAAGCCGAGGCGGAGGGCCTCGACGCCATACTGGTCAGCGCGGGGTTCGAGTGGCGGGAGGCGGGGTGCAGCATGTGCCTGGGCATGAACCCGGACAAGCTGATGCCGGGCCAGCGTTGCGCCAGCACGAGCAACCGGAACTTTGAAGGCCGTCAGGGTCCCGGTGGCCGAACGCACCTGTTGTCCCCCGCCATGGCGGCGGCGGCGGCGGTGACTGGGCGGCTTACGGATGTGCGGGAGCTTGCGTGATGCAGGCTTTCACGACCCTTGCGGCCGTTGCGGCCCCGTTGCCGCTGGCGAACATTGACACCGATAAAATCATTCCCGCGCGATTTCTGAAAACGATCAAGCGCACTGGCCTTGGCGCGCACCTGTTCGACACGCTGCGTTTCGACGACACTGGCGAGGAACGGGCGGACTTCGTGTTGAACAAGGAGCCGTATCGGCACGCCGAGGTGTTGATCGCACACGAGAACTTTGGCTGCGGCTCATCACGCGAGCATGCGCCCTGGGCGCTGTTGAATTTCGGCATCCGCTGCGTGATCGCGCCGAGCTTCGCCGATATCTTTCATGCGAACTGCTTCAAGAACGGCATCCTGCCGATCCGGCTGCCCCGCGAGGTGTGTGACCAGTTGATGGAGGATGCACGCTTGGGCGGCAACGCGCGGCTGGTGATCGACCTCGCACGGCAAGTCGTGGTGCGGCCGAGCGGCGAGGAAATCCCATTTGAGATCGATGCGTTCCGGAAGCACCTGATGCTGAACGGGCTTGACGACATCGGCCAGACGTTGCTGCGCGTCGACGGCATCACTGCGTATGAGGGACGGCAGCGGCAAGACCAGTCCTGGTTGCCCAGTATTTCCGTCTGAGAAGGGACCGCAATGGCCGCGAACAAGAAGCTGCTTGTGCTCCCAGGCGACGGCGTGGGACCGGAGGTTATGCGCGAAGTGCGGCGGGTGATTGAGTGGATGGACCGTCGGCGCCGGGTCACATTCGACATCAGCGAGGATCTAGTGGGAGGCGCATCGATCGATAAGCGCGGCATGCCGATTTCCGAAGATACCATCGCCCATGCCAAGTCGGTCGATGCGATCCTGTTCGGCTCGGTCGGCGGCCCGCGCTGGGATAAGCTCGGGTTCGACATGCGGCCAGAGATCGCCATTCTGCGCCTGCGACGGGAGCTTGGCCTGTTTGCCAACCTGCGCCCGGCGGTCGTGCTCGATCCGTTGTTGGATGCGAGCACGCTCAAGCCCGAAATCATCCGGGGACTTGACCTGATGATCGTTCGGGAAAGCACGGGCGGCCTGTATTTTGGCGAGCCGCGCGGGATTGAGACTCTGCCGGACGGGCAGCAACGCGGCTTTAACACCGAGACTTACAGCACGCACGAGATTGAGCGCGTGGCGCGTGTTGGTTTTGACCTGGCGCGCCGCCGGCAGAACCGGTTGTGCAGCGTCGAAAAAGCCAACGTGATGGAGAGCGGCCTGCTGTGGCGCCAGGTTGTGACGGCCTTACATGAGCGGGAGTATGCGGATGTTGAGCTGTCGCACATGTATGCCGACAACTGCGCCATGCAGCTTGTGCGCAATCCCAGGCAGTTCGATGTCATTGTCACCACGAACTTGTTTGGCGATTTGTTGTCCGATCTGGCCAGTATGCTGACTGGCAGCCTCGGGATGTTGCCGTCGGCAACGTTGGGCGCGCCAGATGCATCGGGCCGGCGGCGGGCGTTGTATGAGCCGATCCATGGCAGCGCGCCTGACATAGCGGGCAAGGGCATTGCGAACCCGATGGCGCAAATGCTGAGTTTCGCGTTGCTGCTGCGGTACTCCTTTGACCTTGAGGAGGATGCGGCGTTAATAGAGCGGGCTTGCACCAATGTGCTCGCGAGCGGATTGCGCACCGCTGACGTAATGGGACCGGGAACCGCGAAGGTCGGCACGTCGGTCATGGGCGAGAGCGTGCTGCGCGAACTGGACAAGATCGCGGCCTAGCCGGCGGTGTCCACGTCCCTGTACATTGACGCTGACGCTTGTCCAGTACGGGACGAGGCGTTCCGAGTGGCGACACGGCTCAACCTTCCGGTTCTCGTGGTGTCGAATGGCTCCAGGCCAATACGACCCCCCAAACTGCCCAACGTAAAGATGGTGACGGTCGGCGGCGCTCCGGACGAGGCTGATGATTGGATCGCGGAGCGCATTGGGCCGCTGGATGTCTGCGTTACGGCCGACATTCCGCTCGCGGCGCGTTGCCTGGCGCGTGGGGCACAAGCGTTGTCGCATACCGGCCATGTATGGACTGGCGACAACATTGGCTCAGCTTTGGCAGGGCGGGAGATAGCCCGGCACCTGCGCGAAACCGGCGCTGGCGGTGGCGGCCCACCTCCGCTGAGCAAAGCCGACCGCTCGCGCTTTTTGTCCGCACTGGACATATTGGTTCATCGGGTGCTGAGGGCGGCTCGTTAAACTAGGGGGCGTCGCCTCGGTTCGGTGCTTCGCCGTCGCCGTGCCTCAAGTCCTCCCGAGTCATTGGCGTCTCGCGCCACTCACCCTGGTCCGCAACGCTCGAGCCGCCTGGGAACTCCCCAAGGTTCTCCTGGATGCTTGCCTCTTCGACGGTCACGCCGGGAATAGGGTCGTTTTGGGACATTGGGTTCGGCAACTGTCCGGGCGTTCCACTTGCCTCCATACGGAGCAACTCATCGGCGCGTTCGATGTACTCGTCCATCGCATCGGCCGGGCTGCCGTCCGCTTCCCAGAGCTGCTTAGCGCGACCTCGTACGGCCGCGTCGTGCTCAGGCGTCGTTTCGAGTGGGTTGTCCGACATGCTGGGCTTCCTCTCCGGTGTTCAAGCCGTTAGCGCGCCAGGACAGCTTCAAGTTGCGCGCGGCCTGTCTTGTCCGGAGCACGCCCAGGCACAATAGTCCGGTGCCGAGCATACCAAGGGAGATCGGCTCTGGCACACTGATGAAGGCGAAGCGTGTGCTGGTGTCGGAACTTGGAGGCCGGTAGCCGACGGTGTGGTTGTCAGACTCAAAGCCGCCGCCGCCTATTTGCTGGAAACGCACCTGGTCAAAGTAACCATTCGTGTCAAAGAAGTTGATGAACGCATACTGCTGACCGGCGTTTTGCGTCGGCTCCGAGGGATTGCCGCAGTAAGCGTTGCCGTCCTTGCAAGAGCCTAAGGATTTGATGAGCATGTTGGGCGTATAGGTGTAGATAGTTTCATTGTTGCGCCGAAACTCGAGCATGTTGCCTGCATCCAATGCCGACAACTGCATGCCGAAGTAGTTTAGGCCGGGAATGCTGTCACCGTGACGTAGGTCGAGTGTATAGCCGCTGGCCGCGAATGTGACGATATAGTTTCCAGCTCCACCAGCACCGCCATAGAGGTCAGCGCCCGAGATGCCGAGAGTTCCGGAATATCGTCCGGAGATGACACCCTTCTTGTCGAAGGTCGCATCGAAGCTCATCGTTTCGGAAAAGCTGCTCGGCTTGAGGTTGTCGAACGTTTCCGTTCCAACAACCGATCCCTTGCCGTCCAACCCTGCTTGGTACTTGTCCGCAACTTCAACTCGCGGCTTCAGGTAGTCCAGCACAAAAGCGTCGGCCCAGGCTTAGCTGGATGGCAGCAGAAGCAAGGCCAATGCTGCCGGAACATGCAGCATTTGGCTAGATTTACGTTCGAACACAACACGACCCTTTATGATCCAGCGAAGGCCGCCGACATCAGGCCGGCACCGCGTAGGGGCATGAATGCAAGAAAAACCTTTAAATTTAGTAAACGGCTCTGAGCCTATGGCAACAGTTCATCGCTGACGCTCCGTGGGAGCGCCCGAGCCATCCCTGGGCTAGCTTTTCCACAAAGTGCGGCGGGCAATGCCTGTCGCGTAAACAGGCTCGGCGCGGCCCTAAAGCAAAATCAGGCCCTGCCGCAACCCCTTCGCAACCGCCTCTGCCCGGCTCGCTGCACCTAGCTTGATGAATACCGCCTCAAGATGAAACTTAACGGTGTGGGCGCTGATGCCCAGAGCGCGTGCCACGGCTTTATTGCTCAGGCCCTCGCCAAGGCACCGCAGGATTTCGACCTCCCGCGGTGTCAATGGGGTATGCGCCGGCTCGTTCCTCGAACGGTTGGCCTCGATTCGGTCAGGCCCACTCATGCCGACACGCAAGCCGGCGGCGACAGCGCGTAACCCGGCATCCAACTGCCTCGGCGTGAGGTCTGGCGGAAGCACGTTGCCCGGATCATCCCACTGTGCCGACAGCCGCAGGACCACCTGCTGCGTCCGCGTCACGACAAGGCCGTCAGCCAGGATCACGTCGGGATCAGTGCTTGACGTTACGGTGTGCCCCGCCAACGCGACACGGGCCGCCATATCGGCCTGCCGCACCGGGTCGGCGGCGACCACTGCGACTAGAAGGCCGGTCTCTGCTGAGACTCCATGCGCCAGGGCTGCGCCCGGGACCCTCATGGGATGCGCTCTGCGGTAAAACCAGCGTTCAGCGACATGCCGCTATGATACCTTTGACACGCTCAGGGCAGCTTTTGCTCATGGTGGCATCTCCAATCCATGACATATAAGAAGAGTCTTAGGCGTTCGCATCACCGGATAAGTGGGGGAGGGCCGTTGCGGCGCTCGTTGCGGTGCCACCGGCCGACGCAACGCGGCGTGATTTCCGGCGTTGAGGCAGAGTCCACCTAAGGTGTCTTCTATGAGATCGTTCCCGACCATTCTCCTGCTTGGCCTGATGACTGGCCCCGTGCTGGCCGCCAGCGATGATCCCACCCGCATCGGCGACGTCAGCACGACATTCCGCGTGGTGGGACGCAATGACAGAATCGTGGTGGACCGCTACGACGACCCGAAGGTAAGCGGCGCGAGTTGCTATGTGTCGCGCGCGGAAACCGGCGGCATCAAAGGAACCGTTGGCCTCGCCACGGACCCCAGCCGCTTCAGCATCGCTTGCCGCGCGACGGGCGCTATCTCCATCCCTGACCGGCTACCTGACAACGAGGTCGTGTTTGGCGCCTCGGCCAATTGGTTGTTCAAGGAAATCCGGGTCAGCCGCATGTGGGATGCGCAAAAGCGGACGCTGGTTTATCTTGTATGGTCCACGCGGGCGCTCAGTACAGGTGGCAGCCCGTATAACAGCGTCAGCGTAATCTCGGTCAACGCGCCGGGCAGCTAACTTTCGACCCACGTCATTGCGACTGTAGCGGCATCCGCAAGTTGAAGCCGGCGCCCGGCAAGGCTCGACGCTCCTGCTCCTCCTGAGCGCTCGAGCCGGCTGAGAAGCCGTCACCGCGATATTGCCTGCCACGAGTGAAGATGCTTGGCGAGAGTTGCGGGGCATTGCTGGCGCGCGGTGGCGCTGGGGCCGCGCTGTCCCGGTTCGGCAACGGTGCCGGTATGAAAATTGGTCCGCCCGTCTGTGGGACAGCAGTTGAGGACGGCGGCGGCGACAGTATGATGGGTGCCGGCGGCGTCGCTTGCAGGCTCAAACCGCGGGTCGCCTGCGCGTTCACGCCCCAGGAGGCGGTTACGATGGCAGCCGCGCAAAGGGCTGCGAACATCCTCGTCATATCTGCACCTCCGGCGACATGCCACGGGGGTCTAAAAGTGGATTGGCGTCAGGCGCACCCAACGGACCTGTCTCAGCCCGGTGCCACGCCTGCAACGACCAGTGAACCGATGGGAACGCGAGTTCGTCCCATGGAATTTCGTTCCAAGCAAACAGGCGAACGTCTAGGCTCTCGGTTCCGGCCGCATAAGTCGGCGGTCCCGTGAACCCGGCCCGGAAAATGATCTGGACCTGGCCGATGCGAGCGATGCTGTACACCGCCAAAATGCCGTCGAGCGTGATGCGGGCCTGCGCCTCTTCGAACGCCTCCCGTTGCGCGCCCTCCTCGACGGTCTCGTTCAGTTCCAGGTAGCCGGCCGGGAGAGTCCAGAACCCGTGACGTGGCGCAATCGCGCGGCGGCACAACAGGACTCGGTCTTCGGCCACAACCACGGAGCCAACCACGATCTTTGGGTTCTCGTAGGCTACCCAGCCGCACGTATCGCAGACATCCCTTTCACGGGTGTCGCCGGCCGGAACGATGGTTGAGAAGCGCGCCATGTCTTAAGTTGCAGCTTGGAGCAGGCCGGATCAAGTCTCGTCGCTGAGATTCAACGGCCCCTGCCGCTATACGCTGAGGTTCAGCAACGACCCTCTTGGCTTAAAACCCGGCGGCGCACCGCCGATAGCGGGCAGCTTGTCCGGAGGTGCGGCCTGCAGCGGCGCTCCGCCCTCGATAGGGTTGCGCGCCAAGCGAACCGGTCCGGGCCGCTGCAACGGAGCCGTGGTGGGAACGCCAGAGAAAGCGGAGAGCGAATTGGGTGACAACATACCGAGGATCGTAACCGGAAAAGATTAAGGAAAGATTGCCGTGCGAAGCGCTTCAGGCCTGCAACGCCGCAACCCCCGGCAAGGTCTTGCCCTCCAGCCACTCCAGGAACGCCCCACCGGCCGTGCTGACATAGCTCAGCCGGTCCAGCACGCCGGCGTGCCGCAACGCAGCGACCGTATCACCCCCGCCGGCGACGCTGCGGAGCGCGCCCTGTGCGGTGGCCTCGGCCACGGCGAGCGCCAGCGCCGTGGTGGCGACATCGAACGGCGGCGTCTCGAATGCGCCAAGCGGGCCGTTCCACACGAGCGTCCGCACGTCCGGCAACCGGTCGCACAAGGCACGGACCGTGTTGGGACCCACGTCGAGCATCATGGCGTCGCCGGGTATGGCCTGCGCGGAGACGGTTTCGGTCGGTGGGTTGGCCCGGAACTCCCGTGCAACGATGGCATCGACCGGCAGCACGATCTCGCACCCTGCCCGGTTGGCCTCGGCCAGGATATCCCGCGCTGTCGGGTGCATCTCGGCCTCCTGCAAGCTACGCCCCACATCGGTGCCGTTGGCGGCGAGGAACGTGTTGGCCATCGCGCCGCCGATTACCAGGATATCCACCCGGCTCACCAGGTTGCCCAACAGCTCAAGCTTGGTCGACACCTTGGAGCCGCCGACGATCGCGAGGACCGGGGGCGCCGGCGTGGTGAGCGCCGCCTCCAACGCCTCGATTTCAGCCTGCATCATCCGGCCGGCGTAGGCTGGCAGCAGGTGCGCCACCCCCTCGGTGCTTGCGTGCGCGCGGTGCGCGGCGGAGAACGCGTCGTTCACGTATAGGTCGGCCAAGCCCGCCAGGCCGCGGGCGAAAGCCGGATCGTTGGCCTCCTCGCCGGCATGGAACCGGGTGTTCTCCAGCACCAATACGCCGCCGTCCTGCAAGCGGCCCACCGCCTGTTGGGCAGGCGGACCAACGCAGTCCTCGGCGAACGCGACCTCCTGCCCGAGTGCCGTGCCCAGCGCCGCCGCCATGGGCGCCAGCGACATCTCCGGCACCCGCTTGCCCCGAGGCCGGTCGAAGTGACTGCACACGACCACCCGCGCGCCTGCCGCCGCAAGCTCGCGGATCGTGGGGCACAGGCGCTCGATGCGGGTCAGGTCGCTGATGGCGCCGTCGCGAACGGGCACGTTGAGGTCGGCGCGCAACAGCACGCGCTGGCCTTTAAGCGCGACCCCGTTCAGCGTGCGCAGGGCCACTCACATGCTTCCGAACAGGGCGGCCGTGTCGGCCATGCGGTTGCTGAAGCCCCACTCGTTGTCGTACCAGGCCATCACGCGCGCCAGTTGGCCGTCCACCACTGCGGTCTGGGTGGCGTCGAAGCTGCAAGACGCCGCGACGTGGTTGAAGTCGGTGCTCACCAGCGGCGCCGTGCTGTACTCCATGATGCCCTGCATCGGCCCGGCGGCCGCGGCCTTGAACGCGTCGTTGATCTGCTGGACCGTCGCGTGCTCCCGCAAGTTCACGTCCAGGTTCACCAGCGATACATTGGGGACTGGCACCCGGATGGAGGTGCCGTCCAGCTTGCCCTGCAGGTCCGGCAGCACGAGGCCGAGCGCCCGCGCGGCGCCAGTGCTGGTAGGGATGGAGCTGACGGCGGCGGCGCGGGCGCGGTGCAGGTCCTTGTGCAGCGTGTCCACGGTGTTCTGGTCCCCGGTGTAGGCGTGGATGGTGACCATGTAGCCGCGCAGGATGCCGAAGCTCTCGTGCAGCACCTTCGCCATAGGCGCTAAGCAGTTGGTGGTGCAGGACGCGTTGCTGATGACGGTCATGTCCGGGCGGATCACGTCCTGGTTCACGCCGAACACGACCGTCGCGTCCACGCCGTCGGCCGGGGCGCTGATCAACACCTTGCGGGCGCCAGCGCCCTGGATCAACGCGCTGGCGGCTTCCTTAGTAGTGAAGCGGCCGGTGCACTCCATCGCCACGTCGACGCCCTGGTAGGGCACCTTGGCCGGGTCGCGCTCGGCGGAGACCTTGATCGGTCCCCAGGTCCTGCCGCCGTGCCGGATGGTGATGCTGTCGCCCTGGACCTCGACAACGCCGGGAAAACGGCCGTGCACGCTGTCGAAGCGGAACAGGTGCGCGTTGGCCTCGACGCTGCCGAGGTCGTTGATGGCGACGGGCACGACGTCGTCCCGCCCGCTCTCGACGATGGCGCGCAGCACCAGTCGTCCGATGCGCCCGAACCCGTTGATGGCGACCTTTACGGCCATTAGACTTTCTCCCTCAGTTGGGCAGCCGCTTCTTGACTGCGGCTGCGATGGCGTCCGGCGTGATGCCGAAATGCCGGTAAAGCTCTGCCCCCGGCGCGCTGGCGCCGAAGCCGGTCATGCCGATGAACTGCCCGTCCGAGCCGAGCCAACGCTCCCAGCCGAAGCCGCAGGCGGCTTCGATGCCAAAACGGGGTGCGCTGCCGAGCACGCCGGCACGGTAGATGTCCGCCTGTTGTGCAAAAAGCTCCCAGCAGGGCAGGCTCACCACCGCGACCGGCACGCCGTCTTGCGCCAGCAGCCGCCGCGCCTCCGCCGCCAGCGCCACCTCCGACCCGGTCGCGATCAGCGTGGCCTGCCGAGGGCCGTCCGCCTCCGCCAGCACGTAGCCGCCGCGGGCGCAGCGATTCTCCGCGGAATCGGTCCGGAGCGACGGCACGGGTTGGCGGGACAACACCAGCAGGCTCGGCCCTTCAGTCTGCCGCACCGCGAGTTCCCAGCACTCGGCGGTCTCCATAGCGTCAGCCGGACGCAGCACGTGCACGCCAGGCATGGCGCGCAGGCCGGCGAGCTGTTCCACCGGTTGGTGCGTCGGCCCGTCCTCGCCCACGCCGATGCTGTCATGCGTGAACACGTAGATGACCCGCTGCCGCATCAGCGCCGCCAGGCGCAGCGCCGGGCGCATGTAATCGCTGAACACCAGGTAGGTGCCGGCGTAGGGCAGGATGCCGCCGTGCAGCGCCATGCCGTTCATGCAGGCGGCCATGCCGTGCTCGCGCACGCCGTAATGCACGTAGCGCCCGGCATACGCGCCCGGCGCCACCGCCGCCATGCCGCGCACTTGGGTCAGGTTTGATCCCGTGAGGTTAGCCGACCCTCCGACCAGCTCCGGGATGGCCTGCGCCAAGGTCTCCAGCACGCGCTGGCTGCTGGCGCGGGTGGCGAGCGTCGGGCGGGTTTCGGCCAGTTCCAGGCGCAACGCCGCCGTTGCCTCGTGCCAACTGTCCGGCAGCCGTCCGGCGACCACCCGCTCGAACTCAGGGCGGAGCGGGTGGTTGGCGAGCCGCTTCAACCAACTGCGCCGGGCCGCCGTTCCCCGAACCCCGGCAGCGGCCCAGCGGGCGGTCAGGTCCGGCGGCACCTCGAACGGCGGATGCGGCCAGTCCAGCGCGTGCTTGGCCGCGTCCGCCTCGATGGGGCCGAGCGGGCTGCCATGATAGGCGGCAGTGCCGGCCTTGGTCGGCGCCGCGAAGCCGATCACGGTCTGGCAGGCAATCAACGTTGGTTTCTTGGACCGCACCGCTAACGACAGCGCCGCCACGATCTGCGCCGGCTCATGCCCGTCCACCCGCTTCGTCGCCCACCCCAGCGCCGCATAGCGCTTAAGCTGGTCTTCGGAGCTGGACAGGCTCGTGCAGCCATCAGTCGACGAGCTGTTGTCGTCCCACAGCACCGTCAGCCGGTCCAGCCGCAGGTGCCCGGCCAGCGCGGCTGCCTCGTGGCCCACGCCCTCCATCAAGTCACCGTTCGAGCACATCACCCAGGTGCGATGGTCCACCAGGCTCCGTCCGAACCGCGCCGCCATCATGCGTTCCGCCAGCGCCATGCCGACCGCGACGCCCAGCCCCTGGCCGAGCGGCCCGGTGGTGGTCTCGATACCCGGGTGGTCGCCGTGCTCGGGGTGTCCAGCAGCCGGACTGTCGAGCTGCCGGAAACGCTGCAGGGCGCCAAGCTCCATGCCGGCATGGCCGGTCAGGTGCAGCAGCGCATACAGCAGCATGGACCCGTGCCCGGCGGACAGCACGAAGCGGTCCCGGTCCGGCCAGCGCGGGTCCACGGCGTCGAACCGCAACATCCGGGTCCACAGCGAGGTCGCCACGTCCGCCATGCCCATCGGCATCCCGGGGTGTCCGGACCCGGCCGCCTCCACCGCGTCGATTGCCAGCGCCCGGATCGCGTTCGCCATCCGCCGCTCGACCGTCGCCGGCCGCGCCAGGATCGCTGCCTGGTGCGCGAGGGCCAGGGTGCCGTGCCGGGTTGGTGCGAGCGTGTCGGGTTCGCTGGTGCCGTCCATCAGACCTCCGAGGGGGTCGCGCGGCTATACGAGCGGTTTGGGCCGCGGGCAAGGGCGAGGGCAGGCGGGTCAGGCGAGGCGGGTGGTACGGTAGAGTTCGTGGAGTGGAACGCGAAGCCCGACGCTCTGGAACACGAGATCCCCGCCGGTAATCAGTTCCGGCGTTTCCGGCCAGCCGCCGTCCGCCTCGCGCCGTAGCAGCTCAGCGCCGATGGACGCGCTGCGCAGCACCAGGATTTCCTGCACGCTCGGGATAGTGGTGTAGGTCCAGACATTGGACCAGGTCTCGGCCTGGTTGCTGGGCGACAGGATTTCGACCAGCAGGACCGGGTTCGACAACAACGCCTCCTCATCTGTGTAAGGCGAGCAGGTGACGGCGAGGTCCGGAATTCGCACGTTGTGCGACGCGTGCACCCGGGGAACGATGCCGGGGGTAACGATAACGCTGCAGGAGCTACCAAGCGATCGGAGGGGTTGCCGAGCGCGATGGTCAACTCGCTCTGCAAGGCGCCATGCGTTCGATTGGTCGGCGACATGGCCTGCGGCTCGCCGTCCACAAGCTGCCAGGCCCGGCCGTCGCCAGGCTCCCACGCCATGAAGTCCTCGACGGACATGAACGCAGGCACTTTTGCAAGAGCGACCATAGCCCATGATACCACGTCCGCCCCGGAACCGTCAGCCATTCTCCCGCGGCGGTCGGGCCACCCGCACCAGCAGCTTGCCGAAGTTGCGCCCGTCCAGCAGGCCGATGAACGCGTCCGGCGCCTGCGCCAACCCTTCCACGATGTCCTCGCGGTACTTGACTTGGCCGTTGCGCAGCCATTCCGTCATCGCCGCATGGAACGCGGGCCGTTGATCGGCGAACTCGCGCTGGATGAACCCGCGGACATTGAGGCTCCGGGACAGCACCGCGCGCATCATGGGGGGCAGCCGGTCGGGTCCGGCGCCTGGCCCCGTGCTGTTGTACTGGGCGACCAACCCGCACACCGGCACCCGCGCGAACGTGTTCAACAGCGGCAGCACCGCATCCCACACGGCACCGCCGACGTTTTCGAAGTACACGTCAATGCCGTCCGGACAGGCCGCCCGCAACTGCTCCGGGAAATCGGGCGCGCGGTGGTCGGCCACGGCATCGAAGCCGAGTTCCTGCCGCACGAACGCGCACTTCTCCGGTCCGCCGGCGATGCCGACCGCACGGGCGCCTTTGATGCGCGCGATCTGCCCGACCGTGGAGCCGACCGGGCCGCTTGCCGCCGCGACCACGACGGTCTCGCCAGGCTGCGGCTTGCCGATGGTGAGCAGGCCGGCATAGGCGGTGAAGCCCGGCATCCCCAGCACGCCCAACGCGGTGGAAACCGGCGCGTCGGCCGGGTCGAGCCGGCGCAGGGTTGCGGCGTCCGCCACCGCATGGGTCTGCCAGCCCGAGTGCGACAGCACGATGTCGCCGGCCTCGAAGCCGTCTTGCTGGCTGTGCACCACCTCGGCCACGGTGCCGCCCTCCATCACGGCGCCGACCTCGACCGGTGCCGCGTAGGATTTCGCCGCGTCCATGCGGCCCCGCATGTAAGGGTCGAGCGACAGGTACAGCACCCGCAGCAGCACTTGGCCCGGCGACGGGGCCGGCATGGCTGACTGCTCCGTCCGGAAGTCGGCCGGCACCGGACGCCCCTGGGGACGGCGGGCCAGGACAATGCGCGTGTTCAGCAGATTATCCCCCACGTTACGACGCCTCCAGCACCCGGTTCGCCCGCGCCACCACGGCTTCGAACAGCACCTGGCAGCCGGCCTCCGCCTCGGTGTCCTCAATGCTCTCCGCCTCGTTGTGGCTAAGGCCGTCCTTGCACGGCGTGAAAATCATCGCCGCCGGCACATGCCGCGCCACATAGACTGCGTCGTGCCCGGCGCCGGAGACGATCTCCCGCGCGGGCAGGCCGAGCCGGTTCGCGGCCTGGCGCACCAGGTCCACGCAGGCCGGGTCGAACGGCTGGGCCGGGATGCGGAACAGCTCCCGCACGTCAAGCTGCACGCCGCAGTCGCGCGCGACGAACCCGGCTTCCCGCGGGAACTGCGCGGCCAGCCGGTCGATCTCCGCCTGGTCGGGATGGCGGAACTCGGCGGTGAAGCGCACCTCGCCCGGGATCACGTTGCGGCTGTTGGGCGTCACGAACAACTGCCCGACCGTGCCGCGACCATCCTCGCCACGGGCGCGCATCATGCGGTCCACCAGGTCGATCACGCGGGCCGCGCACACTAGCGCGTCGCGCCGGGTGCTGGGCGGCGTGGTGCCGGCGTGGCTGTCCTGGCCGGTGGCGACGCAGTCGAACCACACCTGCGCCTGCCCGCCGGTCACGATGCCGATGGCCTTGCCTTCGCGTTCCAGGATCGGCCCTTGTTCGATGTGCAGCTCGAAATAGGCGTCAGCCGGGAAGTGCCGCGCCGGTTCCGGCCCACGCGCGCCGATGCCGTCCAGCGCCGCCGCCACGGTCACGCCGTCTGGGTCTGCCAGCGCCTCAATGGCGGCATGGTCATACACCCCGGCCCAAACGCCGGACCCCATGAGGCTGTGGCCGAACCGGGCGCCCTCCTCATCGGTCCAGTTCACCAACTCCAGCGGAGCCTCGGTCTGGATGCCGAGGTCGTCGAGGCTGCGCATCACCTCGAGCCCGGCCATCACGCCCAGTGCGCCGTCGAACTTGCCGCCGGAGGGCTGGCTGTCCAGGTGGCTGCCGAACAGCACCGGCAAGCGCGCCGGGTTACGCCCGGGACGGCGGGCGAACATGTTGCCGATGGCATCGACCCGCAGCGACAGCCCCGCCGCCTCGCACAGCGCGCGGAACCGGTCCCGGCCGGCGCGGTCCACCTCGCTCAAGGCCAGCCGCCGCACGCCGCCCTTCGGCGTCGCGCCGATTGCCGCCATGTCCATCAGGCTGTCCCAGAGCCGCCGTCCGTCGATCCGCTGGTTTGTCGCCATGTGCCGCCCTTTATTGTCGCCTGGAGCCGATACAGGCATCATGCCGGCACAGCCAGCCGAGGACCACATGCCTTCTGCACCCGCCCCCGCCATCCTACGCAACAGCGAGCTTGACCGTGACGCGGTTTGGCAGGCGCGCATCGACCTTGCCGCCTGTTTTCGCGCCGCCGCCCGGTTGGGCCTGCACGAGGGCATCTGCAACCATCTGTCCGCCATGGTGCCCGGCTCCGACAGCCTGTTCCTGGTGAACCCGTACGGCTGGGGCTTCAACGAGGTCACCGCCTCCCGCCTGCTGGTGTGCGGCTTCGACGGCGCGGTGCTGAGCGGGGAGGGCCGGCCGGAGGCGACCGCGTTCTATATCCATGCCCGGCTGCACATGCGGCTGCCGCGTGCCCGCGCCGCCTTCCACACCCATATGCCGAACGCCACCGCGCTGGCGATGCTGGACGGGCCGCCGCTGGCGTGGGCCGGGCAGACCGCGCTCAAGTTCCACGGTCGCACCGTGGTGGACGAGAACTACAACGGCCTGGCGCTGGACGAGGCCGAAGGCGACCGCATTGCCGCCAGCATGGGCGACGCGGACATCGCGTTCATGCGCAACCACGGCGTCATGGTGCTGGGCCGCAGCATCGCCGAGGCCTGGGACGACCTCTATTACCTCGAGCGCGCGTGCGAGGCGCAGCGCCTGGCGCTGTCGACCGGGCAGCCGCTCAAGGAGGTTCCGCCCGATGTCGCCGCCGCCACGGCCCGGCAAATGCAGGAGGTCGGGCCGGAGGCTGCGATCCTGCACCTGGACAGCCTCAAGCGCACGCTGGACCGGGAAGCCCCGGATTACCGGCATTGAGGCGTTTGCTGCTGGCGCTGGCCGTGCTGCCCGGCTGCACGCTTGTTGACCAGAACACTTTTAACCCGAACGCTAGCGCGGCGCCCGTCGTGCCACCCCGGCCCGTCGTTGCGGCGCCAGCTGCCGGGCCACCGCCGTTGCTGACCTTGCGCATGCCGGGCAACCATGGCGACGCGATCCGCCAGGCGGTCCAGGCTGCGCGCAGCCGCAAGCCGGACGTGGTGTTCGACGTGCTCGTGACCGTTCCGCCGGGCATCGAGGGCTCCGCCGAGCGCGCCGCGACCGGGGACGCCGCCGCGGTTGCCCGCGCCATCGTCGCCCAGGGCGTGCCGCCAGAGCGCGTCCGCCTCACGGCCCGGCCAGAGCCCGGCGCGGAACCCCGGGACATCCGGGTGTTCGTGCGCTGAGCCATCCGTTGGTCCGCCTACGGCCGGGCGCCGACCGGCGGCTCAAGTCCGGCCACCCGTGGGCGTTCAGCAATGAGCTGGCGACCGGCCCGGAGCACCGAAGCTGGACGCCGGGCATGACCGTGCGGATCGAGGGCGACGACGGCTGGCGGCATGGCGCGTTCATGTTCAACCCGCACAGCCTGATTGCCGCCCGCCGGCTGGACCGCGATCCGGACGTGGCCATCGACGCGGCCTGGGTGCGCGCCCGCATCGCCGTCGCGGCCCAGTTGCGCGCCCGCGTCGTGCCCGGCGCGCATCACCGCCTGGTCCACGCGGAGGCGGACGGGTTGCCCGGCTTGGTGATCGACCGCTTCGGCGACGTGGCGGTGGTCCAGGCCAACACCGCCGGCATGGACCGCCTGCTGCCAGAGATCACGGCGGCGCTGCTGGACTTGCTGCCGCTTCGCGCCATCGTGGCCCGCAACGACAGCGCCGCCCGCGCGCAGGAGGGCCTGGCGGCGGAGGTCCGCCTGCTGCACGGCACGGACGCGGAGACCGAGGCAGAGGAGGGCGGCGTGGCCTTCCCGGTCGATCCGCTGGGTGGCCAAAAAACCGGGTTCTTCTTCGACCAGCGGCCCAACCGCGACCAAGTGGCGGCGCTCGCGTCCGGCGCGCGGGTGCTGGACGTGTTCTGCCACACGGGCGCGTTCGGCCTGCGCGCCGCCAAGTCGGGCGCGTCGTCGGTGACGCTCGTGGACAGCAGCGAGCCGGCCCTTGGGCACGTCCGCGCTGCGGCTGAGCGCAACGGCCTGGGGCGCCTCGCAACGACCCGGCGCGGCGACGCCTTCGAGGTGATGCAGGCGTTGGCCGTCGATGGCGAGCGCTTCGATGTTGTCGTCTGCGACCCGCCCGCCTTCGCCAAAAGCCGGAAGGACCAGGACGCCGGCCTGCGCGCCTACCACCGCATGACCCGGCTTGCCGCGCCGCTGGTCATGCCTGGCGGCTTCCTGTTCGTCGCGTCCTGTAGCCATCACGCGCCGTTGGACCTGTTCACGGCCCAGGTCTCCAGCGCGCTGTTGCGGTCCAGGCGGGACGCGCGGATCGTGCATACCGGCGGCGCCGGACCGGACCACCCCGTCCATCCGCAACTGCCCGAGAGCGCCTACCTCAAATCGCTTTTGTTACATCTGTTGTAGGCCGTGTGAAATCGGAGCGGACGCGCTTCCTTTTAACTGCTATGCTCCCATTCTCGTGAGTGGCAGCGCGTGCCGCGTTTATGCCCCAGCCGTTGCCTCCCCCCTAGTCAGGACCGTGCCATGCCATCTGCTTCCTCGCCGTCAACACGCCTGCCCGGCCGTGGTCAGCTCCGGACGGCCGCGTCCTTCCAGGCGCCGATCCTGTCGCACAGCATCTGGCAGTTCGCCACCACCAGCGCGGCCTATGCGGCGGTGCTCGCGGGCATGTACGCCGCGTATCACGTCTCGGTTTGGTTGAGCCTGGCGCTCGTGCTGCCAGCCGCCGGGCTGGTGGTGCGGTTGTTCATCATCCAGCACGACTGCGGCCACGGCGCGTTCTTCAAGTCACGGCGGGCTAACCTCGTGGTCGGGGTGATGTGCAGCCTCGCGACGCTCACGCCGTTCACCAACTGGCGCCGGCACCACGCGCAGCACCACTCAATGTGGAACAACCTCGACACCCGGGATTTGACCTCGGACATCTACTCCACTTGCCTGACGGTGAAGGAGTATGAGGCGATGTCGCCGTTCCGGCGCTGGGTGGCCCGCACGGTCCGCCACCCGCTTATTGCCCACTTCGTTATACCGCCGGTGGTATTCTTGATCCTGTACCGCGTTCCGTTCGAAACGCCCCGGGCGTGGGCACGGGAGCGCCTGGCCGTTTACCTGACGGATGCGGGCATTGCCATTGTCGTGGTCGGCATGGTCCTGGCCTTTGGGGTGTGGCCCGTACTGCTGATCCAGGTGCCGGTGATCGCCATCGCCGCCATCATCGGGGTCTGGCTTTTCAGCATCCAGCACCGGTTCGAGGACGCGCACTGGGCACGGTCCTCGGACTGGAGCGCCGTGTCAGCCGCCATCAAAGGCAGCTCGTTCCTGAAACTTCCCGCAGTCCTGCGCTGGTTCAGCGGCAACATCGGCTACCACCACGTGCACCATCTGGTGCCGCGCGTGCCCAACTACCGTCTTCAGGCCTGTCATGAGGCGTGTGAGGAGCTGTTCGGCACCGCCCAGGTGTTGACCCTGAGGGAGGCGCTGTCCGCGCCGAGCTACGCGTTGTGGGACGAGGCTGAGGGCCGCATGGTCCAGTTTCCGAGTCGATCATCCTCCCGGGCCGGGTGACGCTGCTGGGATTGTGCGGAGCGATTTGTTGGATAAGTGTGGGACAACTTTTAACTGATTAGGACGTGTAGCTTAAAGTTAACTCACTATTAACGACAGACTACGACGTTTTGCCGTGTCAATTCAAACAAACGTGATAATCCTTGTTTCGGCGAGTTAACAAGGATTGTCTCATGCATATTTCTGGCGTTCCTTCTGCTGCCATTCTGTCCAACCCGCGCGTCCTGCTGATCGAGGATGATGCGGCAATGGCTATGACCCTGCTGCGCGGCATGGAGCGGGCAGGACTTACGACGGCTTGGGCCAGCACAGGCGCGGAAGGCATCGTTCTCAAAGACAGCTTCAGGCCGCATGTGGTGCTGATGGACTTGGCGCTGCCGGACATGAGCGGCATGGCGTTGCTGACGCGTTTGGCCGAGCAGCGGGATTGCGGGGTCATCGTCATTTCCGGCATGAACGACGAGGCCGACCGGATTGTTGGGCTCGAACTCGGCGCTGACGACTATATCGCCAAGCCGCCAAGCCTGCGTGAGATGATCGCCCGTATCCGCGCGGTGCACCGGCGCATCAGCGTCCGCGCTGAGCCGCGCCCCATCTCGCAACCGACGCAGGTGCTCAAGATCGGGCCGATCCGGATTAATGTGCTGCACCGGACGGTGCATGCCGATGACGGCCGGCGACTGGCCCTAACCTCTGCGGAGTTCAGCGCGTTGGAAACCCTGGCCGCCGCCGCCGGGGCAGCAGTGTCCCGTGACAAGCTGTCGGAGGCCGCCTTGCGCCGCCCATGGCGGGCCGAGGATCGCAGCGTGGACCAGCTCGTATTCAACCTTCGGCAAAAGCTGCCAACGGACGAAGGCGGAGGCATGTTGATCCAAAGCATCCGCGGCTCCGGCTATTGGCTGCGTGCGCCAGAAGGCGCAGTGCAGGCCACCGAGGCGGAGATGGCGGCTTGATGCCTGGGCTCAGTTAAGGGGTGCTAGCGCGTTGTCCGGTGTCCCGGGCAACGCAGCGACGTTCTACCGTGCGGCGCGCGCCTCCGCCACAGCCTGCCGCAAGTCGCCGATCTCGACCGCGCCGGCGACCACCCGCGTGCCGATCACCAACGCCGGCGTGCCCTGGATGCCAATCTGCTGCGCCAACGCGACATTCGCCTCCAGCCGGGCCTTGATAGCCGGGTCATCCATGTCGCGCACCAACCGGTTGCCATCCAGTCCCACCCGCTCCGCCTCCGCCCGCAACGTGTCCCGGCTGGGTGTCCCGCCGCCGCGCATGACGGCGTCCTGCAGCTTGAAATATCCGCCCTGCCGTTGCGCCGCCAGCAAGGCCCGGCTTTCGAGCTGGCTGGCGTTGCCCAGGATCGGCAGGTCCTTCCACACGACGCGCAACCCGGGATCAAGCCGCAGCAGCTCGGCCGTGGTGCCCATCATGCGCCGGCAATACGGGCAACGCGTGTCGTAGAACTCGACGATCGTGATGTCCCCGAGCGGGTTGCCCGCAACCGGGTCGGCAGGGTCCACCAGCTTGCCGTCCAGCAGCGCGAGCACGTCCCGCGTCACGCTGTCCTGCCGGCGCGCCTCATCGGCTTGCACCGCCAAAAGCGCCTCGCGCATCAACGACGGGTCGGTGCGAAGCGCCTCCCGCATGATGGCGAGCACCTCTTGCCGCTGTGCCGGCGTGAAGCTTTGGGCGTGGGCTGCGGACGCGGGCAGGGCGGCGAGCAGGAATAACAGGGCGGCGCGCATGATCGGGTTCCGTTGCAAGGTCTCCGTTCCATAGCATCGGTTGCCGGTCTGGGCGAAGGCCGGTATGGCACGCGCTCGGATTGATGGTGGGGATCACGGCGTGCGCAGCAGAGTTTCGGTCAATCCAGGCCAACGGGCGGCGCGCGTGCGGGCGGGCGTCCTGGTCGCGGCCATGTTGTCCAGCACGGCATGCACATCGCTGAACTCGATCAAGGAGACGTTCCTGGGTGGCGCATCGCCCAGCGCCGGGGCAAACCAGCGCCTCACCGGCTTCATTGGCGGCGTCGCGGCCGACGAGCCTCGGGCGGCGCTGGCTGGGCGGGAGGTCCTGGCGACTGGCGGCACCGCCGGGGACGCTGCCGTGGCGATGGCCTTCACCCTGACGGTGACGCTGCCGTCCCGTGCCGGCCTGGGCGGCGGCGGCGCTTGCCTCGCCTATAACCCCAACCGCGACGGGCCTGGCGCCGGCAACGCCGAGGCGGTGGTGTTCGTGCCGGTGGGCCCGGCCAACGTGCCCTCCAACGCCGACCGCCCAGCCGCCGTGCCGATGATGGCGCGGGGCCTGTTTGCGCTGCACGCCCGCTACGGCCGGCGTCCGTTCGAAAGCTTGATCGCCCCGGCCGAACAGCTCGCGCGCTTTGGCACGCAGCCGTCCCGCGCGCTGCTGCGGGACTTGGCCGTGGTCGCTGGGCCGCTTTCGGCAGATCCGAACGCCCGCGCCGTGTTCGCGCCGGGTGGGACGCCGCTCACCGAGACTGGCACGCTGCTGCAGAACGACTTGGGAGCGACCTTGGCGCAGTTGCGCACCGCCGGGGTGGGCGACCTGTATCAAGGCGCCCTGGCCCGGCGGTTGGCGGATGCGTCCCGGCTCGCTGGCGGCGGCCTGGCGCTTGAGGACTTGCGCGCGGCGCTGCCGCGCACCGGAGCGCCGCTCACCGTGCAAGCCGGTCGGGACAACGCCGCGTTCCTGCCGCCGCCCGCGGATGGCGGGTTGGCGGCGGCGGCGGCGTTCAACGTGCTGCAAAACAGCCCAGGCGACCTCGGCGGCGCGCAGGCCCGGGCCGTGTCCGTCGCGGCGCGCTGGAGGCAAAGCGGCGAGGACCCGCAAGCCGTGCTGGCGTCGGCGTCGGATGGCGGCTCGTTGTCGGTGCTGCCAGCGTCCACCGGTTTCGTCGTGGTGGACCGCGAGGGCAACGCCGTGACCTGCGCGCTCACGATGAACAACCTGTTCGGCACCGGACGGATCGCTCCCGGCACCGGCATCCTGCTGGCCGCGTCCCCGCGCGCCGTGACCCCGCCTCTGCTGTCGGCGGCGCTGGCCTGGAACTCGAACATCCGCGGCTTCCGCGCGGCGGTTGCAGGGTCCGGGCAGGAGGGCGCGGCATTGGCGACGGCGGTGGGCCTCAGCAACGCGCTGCGCGGCAACACGGCCATGCCGGCGCCGGTTCCGGAACCCGGCCGCGCCAACATCGTCGCCTGCGCCCGCTATTTGCCGGGCGACGAGGAGACGTGCGCCTGGGCCACCGACCCGCGCAACGCTGGCCTCGCGGCTGGCAGCAATTAGGTGCTGAAGGTCGGCCGCGGCGCACACGCGCCGCCGTTCCTGGTGATGGACGTGATCGCGGCCGCCAACGCGCGGCAGGCCGCCTTGCCGCCGGGCCACCCGCACGTGATCCGCATGGAGGTCGGCCAGCCCGGCACCGGCGCACCGGCTGGGGCGGTGCGCGCGGTGGAGGCGGCGCTCCGTCAGGGCGAGTCGCTGGGCTACACGGAGGCGCTTGGCCGTCCCTCGCTGCGTGCGCGGATTGCCCGGCATTACCAGGACTGGTACGGCGTGGTGGTCGATCCCGCCCGCATCGCGGTCACGATGGGCGCCAGCGGCGCGTTCCCGCTGGCCTTCCTTGCCGCGTTCGACCCGGGCGACCGCGTTGCGTTAGCTGCCCCGTTCTACCCGCCTTACGTCAATATCCTGACCGCGTTGGGCCTGCATCCCGTAGTAATGGAGGCCGGGCCGGCGACGCGCTACCAGCCGACCGTCGCCATGCTGGACCAGCTCGACCCCGCTCCCGACGGCCTTATCGTTGCCAGCCCCTGCAACCCCGCCGGCACCATGCTGACCCCGCAGGAGCTTGCGGCTATCGCCGCCTGGTGCGACGCGCGGGGCGTGCGGCTTATCTCGGACGAGATTTACCACGGCCTGCAGTACAGCCGTCCGATCGCCACCGCGGCCGGCCTCAGCCCCAATGCGGTCGTGGTCAACAGCTTCTCGAAGTACTTCAGCATGACCGGCTGGCGCGTGGGCTGGATGGTGCTGCCAGAGGCGTTGGTGCGCCCGGTCGAGTGCCTGGCGCAGAACCTGTTCATCTCCGCCCCGCACGTCTGCCAGATCGCGGCCGAGGCGGCGTTCGACTGCACTACTGAGCTGGATGCCAACGTGGCCCGCTACCGCCGGGCGCGGGACCGCCTGCTGCAGGCGCTGCCGGCAGCAGGGTTCCCGGACATCGCCGCGGCCGACGGCGCGTTCTACATCTACGCCGACGTGGGCGCGCGCACCAACGACAGCGCGGCGTTCTGCGCCCGAATGCTGGCTGAGGCCGGAGTGGCGGCGTCGTCCGGCATCGATTTCGACCGCGGGCGCGGGTCGAGGACCGTACGGTTCAGCTATTGCGGACCAGAGGCCGACATGATCGAGGCGGCCGAGCGGCTGGCGCGGTTCCGGTAACCCCGGCTTTCACCGGCGCCACCAGCCTCGCTTCTTCTCCGCTGGTTCCGCATCGCCGACCAGCACTGGAACCACCATGGGAGCTTGGGGAGGCTCAGGCTCAGGCTCAGGCTCCAGTGCCTGCAACGGCTCGGATGACGCCGGCGACTCAGCCACAACAGGCTCGGCCATAGTTGGTTCGGCCACCGCCGATTCGGGCGGTAGCGGCTCCGGCGTGTCCGGCACCGGGTCCGCCATGGTCTTCGGCACCACCTCCGTCATCTCCGTGGCAATGAGGGCTGGCTGAGCCGGGCCAACCTCATCGGCCGCCTCTGGCGCAGCCTGCATGCTTGCGGCCCGTGCCGCCAGCGCCAACGCGCGTTCCTGCTCCGCTTGCTCGATGGCGTCGAAGATGTCGAATGCCGCCGATCCGCCGAAGGGGTTGGCCGGTGTCGGCCCGGCATAAGCCGGCGCTGGCGTCGGCTCCGGCTCGTCCTCGGCGGTGGCTTCGGCATTCTCGGGCGCTTCGCCTGGCTCACGGCGCCGACGGCGGCCTCCGCGACGACCGCGGCGCTTGCTGCGCTCCCCGTCCTCACCGGGCGCCGAACCCTCGGCCTCACCGTCCGGAACAGGCTCGGCCGGTAAGGTCTCGGCAACCGCCTCTGCCACGGCAAGCACTGCATCGAACTCGGCCGGCGCACTCTCCGGCACGGCAGCAGCCTCGTCCGAAGGCGTCACGGCCGGACTGTCCGCGGCCTCGACAGCCAGGCTGTCCGAAGCCGCGACAGCCGGGCTGTCCGGAGCCGCGACAGCCGGGCTGTCCGGAGCCGCGACAGCCGGGCTGTCCGGAGCCGCGACAGCCGGGCTGTCCAGGCTTGCCTCGGCTGTGCCGTCCTCACGGCGTCCGCCCCGGCGCCGGCGCCGGCGGCGTTTCCGGCGCTGCTCACCCTCCTCGGCCGTCTCGCCGGGCCGGGGCGCGTCAGCCTCGTCGTCGTCCCCGGGGTCGGCCGCCTCCAATGCCGCGTCGTCCGCCGCCGGCTCGAGCACCTCCTCATCCGGGTCCTCGAACGGCTCTGGCGGCGCAAGCTGTGATATCGGCGCTGGCAGCTCGGACACCGCCTGTGCCCGCACCCGATCAATCCGCGTGTTCGGCGGCAGCAACGCATCGTCGGCCGCGAACGCCACGCTCATGCCGAACCGCTGCTCGACCTCCGCCAGCCGCACCCGCTTGTGGTTCAGGATATACAGCGCCACCGACCCAGCCACGTGCACGATAATCTCGGCCGCCCGGCGCTTGGCCCCTTCCTCCTCGATCTCACGCAGCACATGCAGCGCGGCGCTCTCGGTGCTGCGCACCGTGCCAGTGCCGTGGCAATGCTGGCACACGACAAAGCTCGTTTCCGCCAACGACGGCCGCAGCCGCTGCCGACTCATCTCCAGCAGGCCAAAGTGGCTGATAGACCCGATCTGGATGCGCGCCCGGTCGTTCTTCAGCGCGTCCTTCAGCTTTTTCTCGACAGCCGCGTTGTTGCGCCGGCTCTCCATGTCGATGAAGTCGATGACGATCAGCCCGGCCAGGTCCCGTAGCCGCAACTGCCGCGCGGCCTCCTCCGCCGCCTCCATGTTGGTGCGCAGCGCCGTCTCCTCGATGCCGCGCTCCCGCGTGCTGCGGCCGGAGTTCACGTCGATCGCCACCAGCGCCTCGGTCTGGTTGATGACCAAGTATCCGCCAGACTTCAACTGCACGGTCGGCACCAGCATGGCGTCGAGCTGCGCCTCGACCTGCGCCTTGGCGAATAGCGGCTGCGGGTCCTTCCACAACTGCACCTTTTTCGCGTGGGTGGGCATCAGCATGCGCATGAAGTCCCGCGCCGCGCGCCAGCCTTGCTCGCCGTCCACCAGGATATCGTCCACATCGCGCGAGTACACGTCGCGGATGGCGCGCTTGATAAGGCTCGCCTCCTCGTAAATGAGCGCGGGCGCCACGGACTTCATCGTAAGCTCGCGGATTTGGTCCCACTGGTTCAACAGGTACTCGCAGTCGCGGATAATCTCCGGCTTCGGCCGGTTGGCCCCGGCGGTCCGCACGATGAGGCCCATGCCGCGCGGCAGGTCGAGCTCGGCCGTAACCTCCTTCAGCCGGCGCCGGTCCGACGCCGAAGTGATCTTGCGGCTGATCCCGCCGCCCCGTGGCGAGTTCGGCATCAATACCGAGAACCGTCCGGCCAGTGAGATATAGGTGGTGAGCGCCGCGCCCTTGCTGCCACGCTCCTCCTTGACCACCTGGATCAGCAGGATTTGCCGGCGGCGGATCACCTCCTGGATTTTGTAGTTGCGCAGGAACCGGGGCGGCGCGCGCTCGGGCCGGCTCTCCTCGGCGTCCGTCTCGCCGCCGAGTTGCTCAGGCAGTGGTTCGGCCACGCCGGTGTCGGCAATAGGCTCGATGCCGTTGTCAGCGGCGTCGGGCACGATCAGCGCATCCGCGGGCAAGTCATCCTGCCCAGCGCCGTATCCAGGCCCTGGCGCTCCGAACGGCGCGGCGTCATCCAGCGAGATGGATGCGGCGGCAGTGTCCGCCGGGGCCGGCTCAACAGCCTCCAGCGCCATGTCTGCGCCGTCCGAAGCTGGGCCGGCGTTGTCCGGTGCGGGGTCTGTGGTGGTCGGCATGGCGGGGTCGTGAGCCTCGGCCGGCTGCTGGTCCATGTTGGCCGGGCCAGTGTCCGGGAACATGGCAGCGGCCTCGGCGGGCGCGATCTCGATGTCCCGGCGCACCGGTTCAGCCGTCTCGACATAGTCGGGCACCGGCTCCGGCTCGACGGCGTCGCCGTGCACCGCAGGCGCCGCGATTTCTAGCGGCTGCGCTGCGCCGTTTGGCCGGCCCGCTCCGCGGGCGTCGCGCGCGGCGGCACGGTCCTCGGCCTCCTCGTCCTCGCGCGCCTCCGCCTCCTGCATCTCCAGCAGGCGCTGCCGGTCCGCGACCGGGATTTGGTAGTAATCCGGGTGGATTTCACCGAACGCCAGGAAACCGTGCCGGTTGCCGCCATACTCAACGAATGCCGCCTGCAGGCTCGGCTCTACGCGCACGACCTTGGCGAGATAAATGTTGCCTTTGAGCTGTAGCTTAGTGGAAGTCTCGACGTCGTAGTCTTCGAGGCGGTTACCGTCCAGGACCACCACGCGGGTCTCTTCCGCGTGAGTGCTGTCGATCAGCATGCGCTTCGTCATCGTATGTGGAACTCCGGTGCGCCACGGGCACACGCGTGCAGGGCACGGCGCGGCGGTGGCTGAATAGGCGTGGGGGAATAAGTCCTCCGCTGCTGGGTGCGGCGCTGGCCATCTCGGGTCCAGATTCTGGATGGACTGAAACGGCGTCGCGCATCGTATCCCTGGCAAGCGGGCGGGCGCTAATGGCAGCGCGGCCCAGGTGAGGCATCAACCCTCGTCAGGAAGCGCCGCGCCCGCATCTGCAAGCCTCAGCGCCGCCCGGGCGACCCGGCGCGCGAACACGCGCGGCGCGGGCGGCGGTGCAAGGGCGGGAACGCGGCGGCGGCGCGGCCAAAGCTGCGCCAAACCGCAAAACACGAGCGTCGCCGGGGATACACCACCGGAGCGCTGCAACCATGACGCAAACCGATTGTCCCCGCAAGTGCGTCAAACGGCTCATGCCGGTCATGCCATGCTGCGCCCATCGCGTTGTGCTATATTAAAGTATATGACCGCTGTGCTGCACCTCCACCGCCGCCTTGTGTTGGCCGCAGCCCTCCTGCCGTCCAGTGCCCTCCTTCCGTTCAGTGCATTGGCTGCACGCACGCCGCCGCGGACGGGTCCAAGGCAGCGCGTGCCGCTTGTGGTGCTGGACCCCGGTCATGGGGGACGCGATCCCGGCGCCATCGGGCCGTCCGGCACGCATGAGAAGCACGTCACCCTAGCCGCCGCGCAGGAGCTGCGCCGGCAGCTCGAACAGGGTGGCCGTTGCCGGGTGGAGCTGACGCGGACGCGGGACGTTTTCATCCCGTTGAAGGATCGCGTCGCCTTCGCGCAACGCCGGGGCGCCGTCTTGTTCATGTCCATCCACGCCGATGCGCTCACGGACCGCACCGTGCGCGGCGCCAGCGTCTACACCCTGTCCAACCAGGCGTCTGACGCCCAAACAGCCGCGCTCGCGGCACGGGAGAACAGCGCAGACCGGTTTGGCGGCCCGCGCTTCCGCGACATGCCGCCGGCGGTCGCAAACATCCTCGGCAGCCTAGTGCGGCAGGAAACGCGGCTTGGCTCGGCCCGGGTCGCGAGCCGGTTGGTGGGCGCGATGCGCGGCGATATCGGCCTATTAACCAATCCTCAACGCTCTGCTGGCTTTATGGTGCTGCGGGCCGCGGATATTCCGAGCGTGTTGGTGGAGATGGGCTTTCTGTCGAATGTGGCGGATGAGGCTGCATTGCGTCGTCCGGACTATCGGGCGCGCGTTGCAGGCTCCCTCCGTCGGGCGGTAGAAGCCTATGTGACGGGCATGAACCGGGGCGCACAGGTTACCGGTTAGATAACTTTGGCATGTAAGACTCAGAGGACAGGGCATGAGTGGGCGGGATTTAGACGAGGCACAGGACCCAGCAGCAAGGGCTGTGGCGGCACCGCCGAGGCCACGTCGCCGTTTCCGCGTGCTCCGTTCGTTGGCGGCCGTGACCGTCACCACTGTGCTGCTGTCCGGCGTCGTGGGCGGCGCCGTCGCTTGGCACACCTACCAGCGCTATGCCGAAACCCTGCCGACGCTGGACACCCTGCGGAATTACCAACCGCGGGTGATGAGCCGGGTTTATGCCGGAGACAGCCGCCTTGTCGCGGAGCTGGCGACGGAACGGCGCATCTTCATGCCGGTCGCCGCCATCCCGGAAGTGGTGAAACAGGCCTTCCTTTCGGCGGAGGACCAGAAATTCTGGAGCCATCGCGGCGTGGACCCGTTCGCCATTGCCCGCGCGGCCTGGTTCGACATCCTGCAGTACGGGTCCGGCAAGCGCCCGATCGGCGCCTCGACCATCACGCAGCAAGTCGCGAAAAACATGCTGCTGAGCAACGAGGTCTCGATCGCCCGCAAGGTGAAGGAGCTGATCCTTGCCGTCCGGATCGATCAGTCGATGAGCAAGGAGCATGTGCTTGAGCTTTACCTGAACGAAATCTACCTCGGCCTGCAATCCTACGGGGTTGCGGCGGCTGCCCAGGCCTATTTCAACAAGGGCCTGGACGAGTTGACGCTGTCGGACGCGGCGTTCCTGGCAGCGCTGCCGAAGGCGCCGAACAATTACAACCCGTTCCGTTTCGCCGACGCGGCCAAGGGCCGGCGGGATTGGGTGCTGGACCGTATGGCCGACGACCGCGCCATCACCGTGGCGCAGGCGGCAGAAGCCAAGGCGCAGCCCATCCAGCCGGCCGCGTTCCGCCGTCCCGAGACCATCGCCGGCGCCGACTGGTTCGGCGAGGAGGTGCGCCGCCAGATGATCGAGCGCTTCGGCGCCGATGCAACCACCCAGGGTGGCCTGGCGATCCGCACCAGCCTCGATCCTACGATGCAGGCCGCGGCCGATGCGGCGTTGCGCAAGGGCCTGATGTCCTACGACCGCACGCACGGCGGCTGGCGCGGCGCGGTCACCCGCTTGGATGGCGGCGCTGCGCTGAAGGCGAACTGGGCCGCGCGGCTGGCGCAGGTGGCGCGTCCGCCGGGCATGTTGACGGAATGGCGGCTTGCGGTGGTGATCGACGCGGGAACCGACGAGGCCAAGCTGGGCTGGATCGACAAATCCGGCCCGGCGACCGGCAACGTGCGGACTGCCTCGTTGTACCTGTCGGAGCACGGTTGGGCCAGGGCGGCGCGAGGCAACGGGCTTGGCCCAACGCCGCGGCGGATCAGTGACGTGCTACAGGTCGGCGATGTCGTCATGGCGGAGCCGTTGCCGGCCACGCCCGCCCAGGGCCGCACGCCCGCGCGTCCGGACCGCATGGTGTTGCGGCAGGTCCCGCAGGTCCAAGGCGCCCTGGTGTCGCTCGACCCCAACACCGGCCGCGTGCTGGCGATGTCTGGCGGCTGGAGCTTCGAGTTGAGCCAATTCAACCGTGCCACCCAGGCGCAACGCCAGCCCGGCAGCTCGTTCAAGCCGTTCGTCTACTTGACCGCGCTCGAAGCTGGCTTCTCGCCCAGCCAGCGCGTGCTGGACGCGCCCTTTGTGCAGGACCTTGGGGCGCAGGGGCAGTGGCGTCCCAACAACTATGCCCTGACGTTCAACGGGCCGACGCCGATGCGCATTGCGCTCGAGAGGTCGCTGAACCTCGTCACCATCCGGCTGGCGGAACGGGTCGGCATGGATGCCGTGGCGCAGAAAGCGATGGCGTTCCACGTCGTGGACGGCATGCCCCGCGTGCTCGCCGCGGCACTGGGCGCGGTGGAAACGACGGTGCTGCGGCAAGCCGCGGCCTATGCCGGGCTTGCCATGGGTGGCCGTGAGGTTTTCCCGTCCATGGTCGACTCCGTGCAGGACCGGGACGGCAAGGTGCTGTGGCGGCCGACCGGCCTTGAGTGCCGTGGCTGCTCGCACCCGGGCCGGCCCCCCAGCCTGACCGACCTGCGACGGCAAGTCGCGGACCCGCAGTCCACGTTCCAGCTTGTGACCATGATGCAGGGCGCGGTGGCCCGGGGCACCGGGATCGCCGCCGGGCAGGGACTTGGCCGTCCGGTTGCGGGCAAGACCGGCACCAGCCAGGACTTCAACGACGCCTGGTTCGTGGGTTTCACGCCGGACCTGGTCACGGCGGTGTGGGTTGGCTTCGACAACAACACGAGCCTGGGGGAAAAGGAAACCGGCTCCGCCATTTCGGCGCCAATCTGGCATGACTACGCCGCCGCCGTCCTCAAAGGCCGGCCCGCCTTGCAGTTCCGGATACCCGAGGGCCTGCGCATGGCGGGCTGGGACAGCGGCAGCGGCCGGGTCACCGACGCGTTCAAGCCGGGCCAGGAGCCGGGCGGCACCGAGAGCACAATCGGCGGCGGCCAGGCCGGCGACGGCATGACCGTCAGCACCACCGGGTCCGGCCTTGGCATCGACAGCGGCATGGGCGGGTTATATTAGGTCGAACGATGTCCACTGAAACCGAAGCGCTGAACCAGCAACTCAAGCAGTCCTTCGCGCTGCTGAGGAGGCATCTTTGACTGGGACGCCTCCGTCGCACGCCTGGACGAACTGAACGCGTTATCCGAGGACCCTGCGCTTTGGAATGACGCTGCCGCCGCGCAGGCGCTCATGCGCGAGCGCAACCGGCTTGCTGGGCTGATTGACGGCGTGCGGACCATGGAGTCGGACGCGGCCGACGCGCTCGAGCTCGTGGCCATGGCGGAGGCGGAGGGCGACGCGGCGATGGTCGCCGACGCCATGGCCACGCTTCGCACGGTGCTGGAGGAGGCCAAGCGACGCGAGATCGAGAGCCTACTGTCCGGCGAGGCCGACGCCAACGATGCGTATCTTGAGGTGAACTCCGGCGCTGGCGGGACTGAGGCGCAGGACTGGGCCGAGATGCTGGCGCGCATGTACTCCCGCTGGGCCGAGCAGCACGGCTACAAGGTGCAACTGATGGAGCAGAGCGAGGGCGAACAGGCCGGCATCAAGTCCGCGACGCTGCAGGTTTCCGGCCCCAACGCCTATGGCTGGCTCAAGACCGAGGCCGGCGTGCACCGCTTGGTGCGCATCAGCCCGTTCGATGCGGCCGCCCGCCGGCAAACCAGCTTCGCCAGCGTTTGGGTGTATCCCGTGGTGGACGACACCATCGAGATCGAGGTGAACGAGAGCGACCTGCGCATCGACACGTTCCGCGCGAGCGGCGCCGGCGGCCAGCACGTCAATAAAACCGAGAGTGCCATCCGCATTACTCACATTCCAACCAACATCGTGGTGGCGTGCCAAACCGACCGCAGCCAGCATCGCAACCGCGCGACCGCGATGGGGATGTTGAAGGCGCGGCTATACGAGGCGGAGCTGCAACGGCGCGAAGCCGCGGCGTCGGCACAGGAGAGCGCCAAGACCGACATTGGCTGGGGGCACCAAATCCGCAGCTACGTGCTGGCACCCTACCAACTGGTCAAGGATTTGCGCACCGGGGTCGAAACGGGGAACCCAAGCGCTGTGCTGGATGGCGCGTTGGACGACTTCATGGCGGCGGCCCTCGCGGCCCGGGTCGGGGCGACCCGCAGCGACGCTAGCGCTCAGGCGCAGTAACGCCCAGCGGTTGCAACCCGGGCTGGAATATGTTTTTGCCTAAGGATGGCAAGCACCCTTCCGAACACATTCGAGACCGATGTGCCCGCTCGCCTCGACCGATTGCCATGGAGCCGGTTCCACTGGCTGGTGGTGATCGCGCTTGGCGTGACTTGGATTCTAGATGGGCTTGAGGTCACGCTCGTTGGCGCATTGGCCGGCGCCATCTCCGAAAGCCCGCGACTGCGGCTGACGCCTGAGCAAATCGGCTGGACCGCTAGCGCCTACCTGGCTGGTGCGGTCGTCGGGGCACTCGGTTTCGGCTGGCTGACGGACCGGGTCGGGCGCAAGAAGCTGTTTACCGTCACGGTGCTGGTCTATCTCGTCGCGACCATCGCGACCGGTTTCTCGTGGAATTTTTGGTCGTTCGCCGTGTTTCGCTTCATCACCGGGGCCGGCATTGGCGGCGAGTACGCGGCGGTGAACGCCACGATCCAGGAATTGATCCCCGCCCGACGCCGGGGCTTCACCGACTTGGTCATCAATGGCAGCTTTTGGATCGGTGCCGCGCTGGGTTCGTTGGGCGCTGTCGTCGTGCTCAACCCCGCCATCATCGACCCCGAACTCGGCTGGCGCCTGGCGTTCATCATCGGCGGCTCAATCGCCGTCGTGATCCTGTTTTTGCGCCGATTTATTCCAGAAAGCCCGCGCTGGCTGATGACCCATGGCCGGCCCGAGGAGGCGAACGATGTCGTGACTGGCTTGGAGGAGCGAATCAGGCGGGAAACCGGGCGCGAGTTGCCGCCAGTGCCGCCGGGCCGGTTGCGGCTGCACCGTCATAAAGGCGACTGGTTCCTTGCCAGCGTGCGCGTGCTGGCAACGCAGTATCGCAGCCGGGCCGTGCTGGGCGTGGCGCTCATGGGCTCGCAGGCATTCTGTTACAACGCCATCTTCTTCACCTACGCGCTCGTGCTGACCAAGTTCTACGGCGTGCCTTCCGGTCAAGTCGGCTGGTTCCTGTTGCCGTTCGCGCTGGGCAACTTCGCCGGCCCGCTGCTGCTGGGCCGCTTCTTCGACACGCTGGGCCGCAAGTTCATGATCAGCGCGACCTACGCGCTATCCGGCATCCTGATGGCCGCCGTGGGCGTGATGTTCGCGCGCGGCTGGTTGGACGCCACGCAGCAAACAATTGCCTGGACCGTCATATTCTTCTTTGCATCCGCGGCCGCGTCCTCGGCCTACCTTACCGTCGGCGAGACGTTTCCGTTGGAGGTCCGGGCCGTTGCCATCTCGGTCTTCTACGCGCTTGGCACCGGCATCGGCGGCATCGCCGGCCCGGCGGTGTTCGGCAGCCTGATCCAAAGTGGCTCCCGTGACGAGGTACTATGGGGCTACCTGTTGGGCGGCGGCCTGATGGTAGGCGCTGCGGTCGTGGAGGCGTTCATTGGGGTCGATGCCGAGCGCAAGTCGCTTGAGGAGGTGGCGCCGCCACTGTCGGCCGCGTGAAACCAGACGGCCAGTCGTCCGTTATCGTTCCAACGGCGTCATGCCGTTTCAAGGAGAGAGCCGATGGTTGACGAAAACCGAGTTCAGGGTGCGTTCGACAAGGCTAAGGGCGCTGTCAAGGAAGGCGTGGGCAAGCTGACCGGCGACGAGAAGATGCAAGCCGAGGGCATGGCTGACAAGGCCAAGGGTCACGGCGAGAGCGCCGTCGGTGGGGCCAAGGACACGGTCCGCGACGCCGCCGACAAAATCTAACCGTTCCGGCTCGGACTAACGCGACGGGCGCTCCCAGGAGCGCCCGTTTGCATTTCGCCTCTCCCATCCCGTCTCGGGATGCCCCATATTGCGGTGAAACAGGAGTGCGCGGGTTGGTTGACCGGCAGGAATACCGGGATGCGATGGCCCGGCTGGGTGCAGCGGTCAGCGTAATCACCACAGATGGGCCTGCGGGCCGGATTGGTTTCACGGCGTCTGCAGTGTGCAGCGTCACCGACACGCCGCCGACGTTGCTGGTGTGCATGAACCGCGGCAGCGAATCGAACGAGATATTCAAGGCGAATGCGGTCCTATGCGTGAACACGCTTGCGGCATCGCAGGAAGCATTGTCTCCGTTGTTCGCCGGCCTGACCGACGATCCAACCCATGAGCGGTTTGCGGCGGCTACCTGGACCACGTTGGTCACCGGCTCCCCGGTGCTGAACGGTGCCGTGGTGTCGTTTGACTGCCGGATTGCCCAGGTGACCGAGGTTGGCACGCACAGCGTCGTGTTCTGCGAAGTTGAAGCCATCCAAGCTGGACCGGCGCATGAGGGCCTTATCTACTTTGGCCGTTCCTACCACCGCATCACGGTCGCGGCGGCATGATCCGGCCTGCCACGGCATACCCGTCAGGCGATCGCTGCAGCACGACCATCTCGCCGTCGCCGGGGTAGACGCCGGTTAGGGCACTGATGTTGACTTGATGCGTGACAAGCAGGAGCGGGGGACCCGTCCACGCTGTCATGAAGCGTCGCACCGCTTCGGTCTGACCGGGTCCGGAGGCGCTGTCGGCAAAGAATGAGTTCAGCGGCGGAAAAGTCTGCACCGGCCCGACGCTCAGCAGCTCCGCCGTCTCGCGGGTGCGGCACCACTCGCTGCTGAACACTTGGAACTTGAGGCCCGCAGCGGCCAGCCGGGCACCGATCTGCCGGGCTTGCGCTTGGCCGGCCGCGTCGAGGTTGCGTTGCGTGCTGCAGTCACCGAGCCGAAACCCGCGCGGGTCGCCGATGCCGGGAGCCCGGGCATGGCGCATCAGGCCCACCGCGCCGGGCTGCTTCAGGAGATCGAGCGTGTCCTCCTGCGCATAAGCCGTTCCAGACAAGGCGAGCACGAGCAGAAGCCAGCGCACCATAGCGGTCCCCAACGCGAAAGGGCCCGGATGGTGCCGGGCCCCATGGGCAAAGCGGACTCGGACTACATTTCCGAGTAGCTGCCGTTCTTCCAGGTGTAGAATACGTAGTCCGGCTCGGTCACGTCGCCCTTTTTGTCAAAGGCGATGCTGCCCAGCACGGTGTCCCACTTGGTGCCGCCGCGCAGGACGTCGGCCACCTTCTTGCCGTCGATGCTGTTGGCCTTTTTAGCGGCCTCAGCCCAAACCTGGATCGCCGCGTAGGTGTAGAGGGTAAAGCCCTCGGGATCGATGTTCTTTGCCTTGAAGGCCGCGACCGCCGCAGCCGCCGACGGACGCTTGCGCGGGTCGGACGAGAACGTCATTAGGGTGCCCTCGCCAGCCGGGCCGGAGATTTGCCAGAACTCGTTGGTCATCAGCGCGTCGCCACCGACCATGGTGACCAACAGGCCCTGTTCCTTGGCTTGCCGGGCGATCAACCCGATTTCGGTGTGGTAGCCGCCCACATAGATCACATCGACGCCAGCCTGCTTCATCCGGCTGACGATTGCGGAGTAGTCGCGCTCGCCGGGGGTATAGGCGGAGTAAAGCGCCTCGGTGACGCCGTTGGCGTTCAGCACCTTCTTGGTCTCGTCCGCCAACCCTTTGCCGTAGGCGGAGTTGTCATGCAGGACGGCGATCTTCTTGGCCTTGTAAGTCGCCGCGAGATACTTGCCGGCAATCAGGCCCTGCTGGTCGTCACGGCCGCACACTCGGAAGGTGTTCCAACCACCCTCGTCCGTATAGCGGGGGTTGGTGCTGGCCGGGCTGATTTGCAGGACGCCTTCCTCGGCATAAACCTTGCTGGCGGGGATTGAGCTGCCGGAACAGTAGTGCCCGGCCACCATCGCCACTTTGCGGCTGGACAATTGGTTCGCCACCGATACGGCTTGGCGTGGGTCGCAGGCGTCATCGCCGACTTCCAGCACCAGTTGCTGGCCGTTCACCCCGCCTGCCTTGTTAATGTCGGCCACCGCCTGCTCCGCGCCCGCCTTCATCTGCGCGCCAAAGCTCGCATAGTTGCCGGTCATTGGCCCCACGGTGGCGATGCGGATTTGCGCCTGTGCCGCTCCGGTGATGGCCAGGATTGCGGTCGCCGCAAGCAACGTTCTACGAAGCATGGTCAGGGAACTCCTTCACGGATTGGTGTCCGCACCCTATGCGGAAGCGGCATGGCAGGGAAGCGCCTAATGCCCGCCTTCAAGGTATGCAGCACGAATTTCTGGACGGGCCAGCAGCTCAGCGCCCGGACCGGCCATTGTGATCGCGCCGTTCACCAAAACGTAGCCGCGGTGCGCCAGCCGCAGCGCCTGGTAGGCGTTCTGTTCCACCAACAGCACCGTCAGCCCAGTGTCCCGGTTCAACTGGCGGATTGCCCCGAAAATCTGCCGCACTACCAGCGGTGCTAGGCCCAGGCTCGGCTCGTCCAGCAGCAGCAGCCGCGGCTGGCTCATCAGTGCCCGGCCAATCGCCAGCATCTGCTGCTCGCCGCCGGACAGGGTGCCGCCGCGCTGCGTAAGCCGCTCCTTCAGGCGCGGGAACAGGTAGAACACGTGGTCGCGGGTGCGCTCGTAGTTCTGCATCTGCACGACCTGCGCGCCCATCAGCAGGTTCTCGTGCACCGACATGCGCGCGAAGATGCGGCGACCCTCGGGCGACTGGGCCAGGCCCATGTGCATGATTTGGTGGGTCGGCAGCGCGGTGATGTCGTGCCCGTCATAGACGATCTGTCCGGTCCGGGCGCGCGGGCTGCCGCAGATGGTCATCATCAGCGTCGATTTGCCGGCTCCGTTGGCACCGATCAGCGTCACGATCTCGCCGGGCGCCACCTCCATGTCCACGCCGCGCAATGCTTGGATGGCGCCATAGAACGCGCTCACGCCCGACAGCTTCAGCGACGCGCTCATGCCGCCGCGTCCGGGGCCAGCGGCGCGTCGATGTCGTCATCGTCCCCTTCGCCGAGATAAGCCGCGATCACGCTCGGGTCGGCCCGCACCGTGTCCGGCGAGCCGTCGCTGATGCGCTTGCCGTGGTCGAGCACCACGATATGGTCGGAGATGCGCATGACCACGCCCATGTCATGCTCGATCAGCAGAATGGAGCAGCCGTCCGCCTTGATGCCGGCCAGCAGGTTTGCCAGCGCGTCGCTCTCTCGCGGGTTCAACCCGGCCGCCGGCTCGTCGAGGCACAGCATCACCGGGACGGTGCACATGGCGCGGGCGATCTCGAGCCGCCGCTGGTCGCCGTACGGCAACGCACCGGCCGGGTCGTCGGCACGGGACAGCAGCTCGATCCGGTCGAGCCACTGCCGCGCCCGGTCGATTGATGTCGCCTCTGCCTTGGCATAGCCGCCCAGGCCGAACACGGACAGCAGCCCGGACCCGATGTTGGGCATGAGCGCGTTGTGCTGCGCCACCAGCAGGTTCTCCAGCACCGTCATGCCGGCGAACAGGCGAATGTTCTGGAACGTGCGCGCTACCCGGGCACGCCGGGCAATGCGGTGGCCCGGCAGGCCTTGCAACGCGAACACCGCGCCGTCCGGATGCGTCAGCACGATGCTGCCAGACGTCGGGCGGTAGAACCCGGTGATGCAGTTGAACACGGTGGTCTTGCCGGCGCCGTTCGGCCCGATGACGGAGGTGATCTCCCCACGGCGCGCCTCGAACGACAGCGCGTTCACCGCCGTGAGGCCGCCGAACCGCATCGTGAGGTCTGAGACCTGGAGCAGGGGGTTAACCACGGCCTTCTGCCACCAATTCGGCCGAGATTTCGCGCCGTTGTCCGAGCGCCACGCTGGGCGTGCGCCCGGACACCAGGCCCCGTGGCCGCAGCACCATGATGAGCACGAGCGCCGCGCCGAACAGCAGCATCCGGTACTCCTGCAAATCGCGGAACACCTCGAAGCCGCCGATCATGACAAGGGCCGCGAGCGCCGTGCCAAGCTGGCTGCCCAGGCCGCCCAGCACCACGATGGCCAGCACGATGGCGCTTTCAATGAACGTGAACGACTCTGGGCTGATGAAGGCGTTGCGGGTGGCAAAGAACGCACCAGCCAGCCCGCCGAACCCGGCGCCGATGGCGAACGCGGTGAGCTTGGTCACCGTCACGTTGATGCCGAGGCTGCGGCAGGCGATCTCGTCTTCCCGCAGCGCCTCCCACGCCCGGCCCAACGCCACGCGGCGCAGGCGCAGGGTCACCCAGTTGGTGAGCAAGGCGAGCGCGAGGATCACGTAGTACAGGAACACGACGCGGTGCGAGGGGCTGAACTCAATGGGCAAGCCCCAGCCTTGCAGGAAGCCGACGAAGGTGTCCGGCCCGCCCGAGGCGCTGAATTGCAGTCCGAATAGGGTAGGGCGCGGGATGCCGCTGATGCCGTTTGGGCCGCCGGTGATGCTGGCCGCGTTAATCAGGCAAACCCGGATGATTTCGCCGAACGCCAAGGTCACGATTGCCAGGTAGTCACCACGCAGCCGCAGCACCGGGAAGCCGAGCATCACGCCCCACAGCGCCGCCAGCAACCCGGCCAACGGCAGGCAGGTCCAGAACCCCAACCCGAACGTCTGCGCCAACAGGGCGTATGAGTACGCGCCCACCGCATAGAACGCGACGTAGCCAAGGTCGAGCAAGCCGGCCAGGCCAACGACGATGTTGAGCCCCCAGCCGAGCATGACATAGGTCAGCACCAGGATGCCGAGGTCTATCGTGTAGCGGCCTGACACCATCGGCAACACCAGCGCCAACGCCAGCAGCGCGGGCGTAAGGTAAGGGCTTATGTGCGCCAGCGTTTCAGCCAGCCGCCGGTTGGACCGGTACGCCGCCCGCGGCCGGTCACGCCACGTCAGCCACAGCAACCGCCCAAAGAACACCGCCGCCACCGCGAGCGCCAAGGCGAGCGGACGGGGCACCAGGAACAAGCCAGTCGGCCCGGCCTCGGTGCGCAGCCCGATCATTGGTCCGAACAGCCCGAGCGCCACCAGCGCCGACAAGCCAGCGTCCCGGAACGCGGAGGTCATACCTTCTCCACGTCAGACCGACCCAGCAAGCCGGTCGGCAGGAATATCAGCACCACGATCAAAATACTGAACGCGGCCACGTCCTTGTATTGCACACTGAAATAAGCCGACCAGAACGTTTCGATCAGCCCAATCAGCAGCCCGCCCAGCACGGCGCCGGGCAGGGAGCCGATGCCGCCGAGCACCGCGGCGGTGAACGCCTTCACGCCGGCCACGAAACCGATGAAGAAGTCGATCACGCCGTAGTACAGCAGGAACATGAAGCCCGCGACCGCGGCCAACGCCGCGCCGATCACGAACGTAAGGCTTATGGTCCGGTCGGTGTCGATCCCCAGCAGCCCGGCCATCTTGATGTCCTGCTCGCACGCCCGCATCGACCGCCCGAGCGGCGTTGCGGACACCAGCCAGGTGAACACGCTCAGCACGGCCAGGGTCACGACGATAATGACGATCTGCATCCAGGACAACTGGACCGCGAACCCGTCCACGTTCATGAGCTGCACCCCACCGGGGATCAGCGGCGCAATCGGCTTGACCCGCGCGCCTTGGCTGACTTGGGAGAAGTTCTGCAGCACGATGGACATGCCGATGGCGCTAATAAGCGGCGCCAGCCGGAAGCTGCCGCGGAGCGGCCGGTAAGCGATCCGCTCGATGGTCCAGCCATACAGCGCCGCAAGCCCGGCCGCGAGCAACAGCGTCACCGCCAGCGCCAGCGGCACCGAGGTCAGGCCCAGCGCATGCAGCGCGGTCAATGCGATAAGCGAGAGGAACGCCCCGATCATAAACACGTCGCCATGGGCGAAGTTAATCATGCCGATTATTCCGTAAACCATCGTATAGCCGACGGCGATCAGGCCGTAGATCATCCCCAGCGTCACGCCATTGATGAGTTGCTGAAACGCGTAGGCCACCGCACCCCCTGAACACCCGGCCGCCGGTCCCGCGGTCCCCTGCAACAAACACGCGGCTGCTCTGCGATGCAAGCAGAGATGAGGGTCGTTGCACTGGGCGCTTTGCATGACCCTTTGCATTCCGGACAACCGCTGTTATATCGCCGCGTGGCCGGGCGCCTAGCTCAGTTGGTAGAGCAGCTGACTCTTAATCAGCGGGTCGTTGGTTCGAATCCAACGGCGCCCACCACCTCTAACATATTGCATTTGTTGGTTTTCTGGCACCGGATATCGTGACGCACATAAAGTGCGCTACCATGCTGACCGGACATTGAGCGGACAAATAGGGCAATATGTCCTGTTCGGGCACCCGCAGCTTTGAACGAGGTTGCTCAAGCGGGAGCAAGGCCAAACATACTGGTTAAACCTGTCCCAGCCGGTGAAGCCGCAGATACAAAGGTTGCCCAGCGTTAACGGATCAGCCCATGCTGGTCGAGGTCCGGCCTGTTGCCAGGAAACCGGACCTCTAACCGCTCGCGTCCAGGAGTTTCGCAGTATGGCCGCGTCCATCTTATGGTATTTAACAGTCCCTTTATGCTAGTGAACCTGGTATTTGTTGCTGGTTGTCCGCTGCTTTGGCTCGCGGCGCGATGGTCGTTTCGCACGCAGCGTGAAGTGCTTTGCATGGTATTCACGTTACTTGCAGTCACGTTCTCGGTGACAGTGCTCGACATCGTAGCGCCCGGCATCTTGGGCGGCTTTGGGCGAGGAGCGGTCTCGGACGAAAACGACAGCTACCGCCGCTAGGGCGGGTCCAGCCTACTGCCCGGAAACGCCGCCGTTATACGTTGGGCAGCTTAAGTTTTGTGACGCGCGCGCACGCACGGAATAGTCGAGCGTCCATATAATTGCGCCGCCATCCTCCCCAATACGCGCACGCGCGCGAGACAGGTGAGCAATCTTCAGACATGATACTGACATTACCCGTAAGCGCCTCGGATGCGTCCTAGTCTCGCATCTCCCAGGCTGGCACGATCCCAGCCTGCACTGACGCCTGCCCTCGCGGGAACGCCAGCCGTGCCCCGTCCGGCTCGCGGCACATTCCCACCACTTCCGAAGCCACGTCCACCACCATGCCGGCGGCCCCTAGCAGCCACGCCAAACCCCAGCCTGTCGGGTTTGCGGCAGGTGCGCGGGCGTGCAGCCCGAACAGGTCAAGGGTATCCCACCCGGCCCTATGCAGCGCCGCGCCGTGATCGTGCAGCAACCGGCGTGAAGTCGAAACCAACACCGCCCACCGTTCGGCCGTGATGCCATCCGGGGGCGGCAGGCTCTCCAGCAATGCAACGCCCTCACCCCAAGGGCCGCGCGCACACGTCGGGGATGCTGGTGGCTGAAATGTGGTCGGCTGCCGTGTTCCGTCCCGCTCCCGCAGCATCGCACCAATGCCGTCCCGGTGCGCCCGTGCCAAGGCCAGCACCGCAGGCGGTGGGCGTTGGGCCGCGTGCAGCAGCACCGTGCCGTCCACACCCAACCGGACCCGGACGCCCGCCGCGTGCAGCTCCACCAGCGCCGTGGCGGGCGTCATGCCGGGCCGCTCCACCCGGCGTCCGCATCATTGCCATTATGCTCGGGCGGAAAACCATCGGACCCATAGGGGGCATAGGGAAGTGCGGCGTTCCTATGGTCCCTATGACCCCTATGCGTTTCCGGCCGCGGGACGTTGCATGGTTCTGCCCTGTCCGGTCCAGACAGTGCCGTGGTAGGTCGCACGGCGTAGGTTGCTGCCCCCCATGCGCCGGCCGCAGTCTGCCGCGTCAGCACGAACCCGCCGGCCCGGGTGCCGTCCAGCCTGCCCAGCGCCGCCGCCACGTACTGCCGGCCGCGCCCTTGCGGGTCGAGGAACCGCGCCACCGGCTCCGCCAGCTCCGCCGCTTTCGTCGGATCAGACCCGTGCGCCGCGTGCCAGGTGGCGAACAGCTCCGCCACGATCTGGCGCTTGCGGTCGCTGGCCTTGGCCTCCGCCACACGCTTTGCGGGATCGGTGCAGCCCAGCATCACGAGCGGGTCGCGCACCCACCGGCACCACGCCCCAAAGCTACCCAGCGGCAGCCCGGACGCGAGCGTGCCGGCCGTGTCGAGGTGCCGGCCCCACCGCCATACCGTCAATGCCGCCGTCAGCAGCGCAGCCCGGTTGTCCAGTGCCTCCGCCAGCACGTCGTCATGGAAGCGCCGGGTTTCCGGGTCCTCCACGCCCGCGTCCAACTCCACCGCCAGAAACCGCCGGGTCAAGTCTTCCCGCACCGTCAGGCCATTGCCGGTTAGAGCGATGAAAGCGGATGCGTTCAGCGGCACCATCACGGACTTGCCCAGCACCCGCACCCGGGCCGGACGTTCCGTGATGACGGACGCCAGGGTGTCGGACCGGAGCGCGGTGTCGTTCAGGTTGTCGAGGAACACCACCGGCCCGCCCGCCATCAGCTCGGCCCCGATGCGCTTGTCCAGTTCCTCCGTTGTGTTCCCGGCCGTCACGGCAGCAGGCGCGCGGCCGAACGCGATGGCGCACAGCACCCGCACCAGCAGCCCCTTGCCGGAGCCAGCGCCGGACAACGGCGCGGCCCGCACCAGCAGCCCCGGTGCCAGATGCAGGGACGGGCGGCACACCGCCGTCAGCAGCGCCGCCAACGTGGCGCTTTCGTCCGCGCCCGGGTTCTGTGCCAGGTCCACAACCGGCACGTCTTGTCCGGCCTCTTGCACGGTCACGGCATCCGCAAAAGCGACAGGGCCATTCAGTTCTGACATAGGGGACTGGGCGTGAACGGGGGCGGGGTAACA
>CAXTCN010000002.1:0-140447 GCA_964242575.1 uncultured Acetobacteraceae bacterium
GTCTGCTTCACCGCCACCACGTTCGGGTCGGCAGCGGCCTGGCGCAGGAACTGCAGCACCACGTCGAAGCTCTCGAACGGGTGGTGCACCAGGATGTCCTTGGCGCGGATGGCGGCAAAGCAGTCCCCGGCGAAATCGCGGATGCGTTCGGGGAACCGCGGGGTGTACGGCGGGAACAACAGGTCCGGACGGTCGTCCACGATCATCTGCTTGAGGTCGGCGACGCCCAGGATGCCGGTTTGCACCACGACTTCGTCGCCGGGGATTTCGTGCTCGTCCACGTCCAGCTCGTCGATCACCAGCGCGCGCAGCTCATCCGGCATGGCGGCGTCTACGGACAAATGGATCGCGACGCCCCGGCGGCGGCGCTTCAACGCGGTCTCGTAGGAGCGCACCAGGTCGTCGGCCTCCTCCTCGAACTCGACGCCGGTGTCGCGGATCAGCCGGAACATGCCCTGGCCCGTGACGTTGAAGCCCGGGAACATGCGGTGCAGGAACAGCCCAACCAGCTCCTCCAGCAGCACGAAGCGGATGGTGGGTCCGGCCGGCAGGCGGATAAAGCGCTCGATCTGGCCGGGCAGGGGGATCAGCCCCTCCATGTCATGTCCGTCCTCCGGCCGGTGCAGCTCCAGCACCATGACCAGGCCCATGTTCGGAATGAACGGGAACGGATGCGCCGGGTCGATGGCGAGCGGCGTCAGCACGGGGAACACCCGCTCCATGAACCAGTGGTCCAGCCAGGCGCGGTCGTCGGCGGACAACGCGGCCGCGGTGCAAAGCTCGATCCCGGCAGCCTGCAATTGGAAACGGACATCCTGCCAAACTCGCTGCTGCTTGTGCATCAGCGCCTGCGCCCGGGGCTGGATTTCGGCCAACTGCTGCGCCGGGGTGCGCCCGTCCGGGCTCAAGGCCACGACGCCCGCCTTGGCCTGGCCGATCAGCCCGGCCACGCGGACGGAAAAGAACTCGTCCAGGTTGGAGGCGCTGATGGAGATGAACCGCAGCCGCTCCAGCAGCGGGTGGCGCAGGTTCTCCGCCTCCTCGACCACGCGGTGGTTGAAGTCGAGCCACGATAGCTCGCGGTTGATGAACCGGTCCGTGCTGTCGGGCAAGATATCGGGGATCGGCACGATGCGGGCGACGGCGGGGCTGATCCGGTTCATAACACTGTTCTAAACCAGGCTGGGCGCGTCGGGCGAGAGATAGGTTTCGGGATCAACAGAACTGTCATCCAATAACTCAGCGAGCGCTTGCGCCGCCAGCCCGCGCGTGACCGCCCGCCCAGCCGCCAGCGCCGCGCGGTCGAGCCGGGCCACCGCCTCCCGCACCGCGCCCGGCGTGCGCGGCAAGCGGGCCAGCAGCCAGTCCTGCACGGGATGCGCCACCACTAGTTGCCGCTCGGACAGCAGGCGGACCAGCAGCGTGCGCAGGAACGCATCGTCGCCCGGCGGCAGCTCGACCGCGGTGATGGCGCGCAACCGGCTGCGCAGGTCAGGCAGGCGGGTCGGCCAGCGGCCGGGCGGGGTGCGGGCGGCCAGCAACGCCGTCTGCCCGCCCTCCGCGGCGGCGTTCAATACGTGCAGCAGCGGCACATCGTCCGCGAGGTCCGCGTCGTCGATCACCACCGGCTGCATGGGCCATGCGTCGCGCATGCCCCATGCGTCGCGCAGGCTTGGGCCGTCGAGGAACTGCGCGCCGGTGCGGGCCGCCCAACCATGCAGCAAATGGGTCTTGCCGACGCCTTCGTCGCCCCACAGCGCCAGCCGGCCGCCGGGCCATGCGGCGGGCTGCGTCAGCCAGGCGGCGGCGCGACGCCCCCCCGGCGTGGGCAGCGGCTCGGCGTCGTAGTGCGGGGCGTGGGGGAAGGGGAACGCGAGCTGCCGCAGCGCGCTCACTCCCCGACCGGAGGGTCCAGGTACAACGGGCTGCTGAGGTAGCGCCGCAGCCAGAACCGCGCCAGCACGCCGATGGCCGCCGCCACCGGAACCGCCATCAGCACGCCCAGGAAGCCGAACGCCGCGCCGCCGGCGAACAGCGCGAAGATGACCCAGACCGCATGCAGCTCCACCCGGTCGCCTAGGAAGCGCGGGTAGATCACGTAGCCCTCCAGCACCTGCCCGGCCACGAACACCCCGGCCACGACCGTGACGCCCTGCCAGTCCGGGAACTGCGCGAACGCCAGCCCGATGCTGGCGACGCCTCCGGTGATGCTGCCGACATACGGGATGAACGACAGCAGCCCGGCCGATATGCCGACAATGAGGCCCAGGTCCAGGCCGACGGCGGACAGCATCGTCGCGTAGAACACCGCTAGCGCCACGCAGCACAGCGCCTGGCCGCGCAGCCACGCCGCCAGGATGCGGTCCACCTCGCGCCCCTGCGCGCGCAGCACCCCGGCGTACCGGCGCGGCAGCCAGCTATCCACCCGCGCCACCGCCCGCCGCCAGTCCCGCAGCAAATAGAACGCCACCACGGGCGTCACCACCACCAGCGACAGCACGTTGAACAGCGCGAACCCGCCGCCAACGATCCGGCTGAGCGCCGCGGCCAGGAACCCCAGCATGGCGCCGGCCTGGCCGCCCACGAGGTCGCGCAGTTTCTCGTCCACGTAGTCGGAACCCAAACGCTCCTGCAGGCTGACAATGACCTCGCCCGCCCACAGCCGCACGGACTGCACGTAGGACGGCACCCGGCCGATCAACAGGCCGACCTGCGCCAGCAGCAGCGGATACAACAGCAGCGCGAACAGCAGGCACCCGGCCACCAGCGCCACGATCATCAGCAGCGCCGCCGCGCCACGCGGCATCCCGGCCCGCGCCAGCCGCGTGGTGGGCGGGTCCAGGAAGTACGCGATGCCCGCCGCCGCCACGAACGGCAGCAGGATGGACGCGAACAGGTTCAGCGAAACGTAGGTGACCACCAGCAGCCCGGCCAACAAACCGAGTCTCTGCCACTGCGTCGCTTGCCGCGGGGGGCGTGCGACGAACTGCGGCCCGGCCTCCGGGTCCTGCGTGGCGGGCGGAAGGTCCATCGGGCTCATTGTCCCGCAGCGCCCCGCGACGCCTTCCAGACATACAGCGCGCCGGACACCAGCGTGCTGGCCGTCACCGCCGCAATCAGCACCCCGCGCAAGCCGGGCGCGCGCAGCCCGAAGCCCTCAAGCATCAGCACCACGCCCACCAGCAGGATTTGCAGCGCCGTATTCAGCTTGCTCACCAGCATGGGCCTGATGCGCACCGGCATCGCGAGCTGCCACATCAGCAGAATCCCGCCCACGATCACGAGGTCGCGGAACACCACTAGGATCGCCAGCCAGTCCGGCAGGATTTGCACGGCCGCGAGCGTCACGAACATGCAGACCAGCAGCAGCTTGTCCGCCACCGGGTCCAGCATCGCGCCCAGCGCCGTGCCGCCGCGGCGTCGCGCCAGCCACCCGTCCACCGCGTCCGACACCCCAGCCAAGGCGAAACAGGCGAACGCCACCCCCGTCTGGTTCCGCAACACCAGCCACACCGTGAACGGCACCAGGCAAAGCCGGCCGAATGTGATGACGTTGGGCAGGTTGAGGATGTCTCCCGCCCGGGGAGGCAGGCCGCTATCGGGCACGCGCGGTCCCCTGCGTTGCCGGGTTGGCCCGCGTGTGGTTCTGTCCGCCGTTCCGGTCCGGATGCTGCATAGCCGGCATATTAGCCGATCCGGCCGGGCCTGCCACAAGGATGCGCGATGAACCGTTCCCCCAACACTGGCGCAACCTACCGCGACGCCGGCGTGGACATCGCGGCTGGGGACGCCCTGGTGGAGCGGATCAAGCCGCTGGCCCGCGCCACGTCCCGCCCCGGCGTGATCGGCGGCTTGGGCGGGTTCGGCGCATTGTTCGATCTGCGCGCGGCCGGGTTCACCGACCCGGTGCTCGTCAGCACGACGGACGGGGTCGGCACCAAGCTCAAGCTCGCGGTCGAGACCGGGCGGCACGGCACGGTCGGCATCGACCTTGTGGCGATGTGCGTGAACGACCTGGTGGTGCAGGGGGCCGAGCCGCTGTTCTTCCTCGACTACTTCGCAACCGGCGCCCTCCATGTGGACCAAGCCGCATCGGTGGTGTCCGGCATCGCCGAGGGCTGCCGGCTGGCGGGCTGCGCGCTGGTGGGTGGCGAGACGGCGGAGATGCCCGGCATGTACGAGGCCGGCGACTACGACTTGGCAGGCTTCGCAGTCGGCGCGGCGGAGCGCGGCACGCTGCTGCCGGCGGGCGCACAGGCCGGCGATGCGGTGCTGGGACTGGCCAGCGGCGGGGTGCACAGCAACGGCTACTCCCTCGTGCGCCGCATCGTGGCCAGCAGCGGCCTTGGCTGGGACGCGCCGTTCGAGGGCAGCACGCTCGGTGAAACGCTCATGGCGCCGACGCGTATCTACGTGGCCCCGCTGCTGGCGCTGCACCGGGCCGGGCTGCTGCGCGCGGCGGCGCATATCACCGGCGGCGGGCTGCTGGGCAACGTGCCGCGAGTGCTGCCGGACGGCGTGCGGGCGGTGCTGAACGCGGGCGCGTGGCCGTTGCCGCCGGTGTTCCGCTGGCTGGCGCAGACCGGCTACGTGACGCCGGACGAGATGTTGCGGGTGTTCAACTGCGGCATCGGCATGGCGCTCGTGGTGAGTGACCCGGATGCTGCCCTGGCGTTGCTCAAGGCGCACGGCGAGACCGCATTCACCATCGGAAATCTCAGGACAGCGGACGGGCCACCCACTGCGGAGGTGGCGACGCCGGGCGACTGGCTGGCGTGACGCGCGTCGCGGTCCTGGTCAGCGGCGGCGGCAGCAATATGGCCGCGCTGGCGGCGGTGCACCCGTCCCTTATCACGTTCGTGCTATCGAATCGGCCCGACGCCATGGGCCTGAAACGGGCGCAGGCGTTTGGGATCGAGGCGCTGTGCATCGACCACAGGCCATTCGGCCAGGACCGGGCAGCGCACGAGGCGGCCGTGGACGCGGCGCTGCGGGCGCGGGGGATCGGCATCGTGTGCCTCGCCGGCTACATGCGGCTGCTCACGCCGCTGCTGGTGGGCGCGTGGGCTGGCCGGATGCTGAACATCCATCCAAGCCTGCTGCCGCTGTTCCCGGGCCTGGACACCCACGCGCGGGCATTGGCGGCAGGGGTGAAGCTGCATGGCTGCACCGTGCATGTGGTGACGCAGGCCGTGGACGCCGGGCCGATCCTGGCGCAGGCGGCGGTGCCGGTGTTGCCGGATGATACCGCGGACCGCTTGGCCGCCCGGGTGCTGGCGCAGGAGCACCGGCTTTACCCGGCCGCGCTCTGGCAGTTCATCACCGGCCGGCCCGGACCGGTGGATGCGGGCGCGGCCCTGCTGAATCCCTTGCCCGATCCTGGCCCGTGGACGTAGAACCCCCATGGACATAGAAACCTGGCCGACCCCGACAGCTTTTCCCAAGGTGCCCCATGGCTGAAACCGAAACCCACCCGACCCAGGGCGCAAACATCGACGAGGCCTTCGTCGCCGACAGACAAGCGTTCTGGTCCAGCTTCACCGGGTTCACCACCTACGCGGTCGTGGCCGTGGTGGTCGTGCTCATCGGGATGGCGATCTTTCTGCTCTGAAACCAGGCCGGCTGCCTACTTAACCAGGGCATAGCCAGCGCCGCGGCGTTCGATCAGGCCCTGGGTTGCTAAATGCATCCCGGCCACGCGCACACCATCGGCGGCGGCCATTTCCAGCACGCGGGCGCGGGTGGCGGCGGCAAGGGCCGGATCGACGTCATACACCACGGCCCACTCCGGACGCGGCAACTGCAATGCTGCGGAGTGGATGATGTCGCCCCAAATCAGCAGCCGCTCGTTCCCGTCTTCCAGCAGCACGCCCGCATGGCCCGGCGTGTGGCCTGGCAAAGGCACCGCCGTCATGCCGGGTGCCAACGACTCGGCCCCGGACACGAGGCGCAACCGGCCCTGGTAAGCGTTGAGCGCGGCGCGGGCCGCCACGAAGAACGCATCGTTGCCGGTCGGCGCGCGGCTGCGGTTGCCGTCATCGGTCCAGAACGCGGCCTCGCCTGCCTGCAGCACCAACTCCGCGTTGGGAAACCGCGCGCTGCCGTTAGGCAACACGAGTCCGCCAACGTGGTCCGCGTGCAGGTGGGTCAGCAGGATCGCCTCAACCTGGGTGGCCCCGACGTTCGCAGCCGCCAGACGCTCCGGCATCTTGCCCAGCGCCGGGCCAAACAGGCCGCCGGCCCCGCCGTCGATCAATGTGACGCGCCCTGCTTGCCGCACCACAAAGGCGTTGACCGGCAGGGTGTCAGGCCCCGCTGCTGGCAGCCCGGCCGCGGCTAGCAGCGCCATGCCCTCCGCGTTGTTCGCATCCGGGATCAGGTCAAGCGTGAGCGGGAACGGCCCGTCCAGCAAAGGCTCCACCGCCATGCTGCCCACGATCAGCACGCGCGAGTCGGGTTGGGCGAACGCGGCCCCGGCTGGGGCAGCCAGCGCCGTGGTCATCAGGGTACGGCGGGACAGGGTCATCACATAGCGTCCTTGCGTCGGGTAGGATCAGTCAGTTCACCCGGGTCAGCGTCCATCGATGCTCGCACAGGTTGCTGGCGATGGTAACCTCAAGCCGGCCATCCTGCACCTGGCCCTCCATCGTTCCCACGCCGTCGCTGGCCTGGAAACGGCCGTCCGGCCTGATGTCGGCGGTGAGCGGCACGCGCTGCCGCGGACCGCCGCTGTAGGACAACGTAACCTGGCCGCCCTGGACCTCGTACACGCGCGAGCCGCTGCGGGGGCAGGTCGCGATTTCCGCACGAACCAGGCGCGCGGTGCCGCGGTAGCGGCCATTGGCCTCAGGCGGCGGACTAGGTGGCGGCTGCAACACGATCGGCGAAGGCTTGGGCGCACAGGCCGCGAGGGTGGCGACCAGGAACAAAGGCATGACGCAGTTCACCACAGTCAGCCAACAATCTCCGTGCCGGCGAAAAAGAACGAGATTTCCTGCGCCGCCGCCTCGGGGCTGTCGCTGCCATGCACGCTGTTGGCTTCGATGCTTTCGGCGAACAGCTTGCGGATGGTGCCGGCGTCGGCGTTGGCCGGGTTGGTGGCGCCCATCAGCTTGCGGTTCTGCGCGATGGCGTCCTCGCCCTCCAGCACCTGCACCACCACCGGGCCGCTGACCATGAAGCCGACCAGGTCCTTGAAGAACCCGCGCTCACGGTGTGCGCCGTAGAATGCCTCCGCCTGGGCCTGGCTGAGCTGCAGGCGCCGCTGCGCCACGATGCGCAGGCCAGCGTCCTCGAACACGGCGTTGATCTTGCCCGTGAGGTTGCGCCGCGTGGCGTCGGGCTTGAGGATGCTCAGCGTGCGCTCGGTCGCCATGGAGTTCGTTCCTAAAACTGTTGCGGCGGGCGTGTACGGCATGAGGTGCCGTTGGGCAAGACAGCCTTTCCCGCAAACCCCTGTCCGCCCTATATCCCAGATATGAGCCTGCTGACCCTCGACCACGTAACCCTGCGCATGGCCGGCCGCACCTTGCTGGACGGTGCGGAGCTGCGCGTGGACCCTGGCCGGCGCATCGGGCTGGTGGGACGGAACGGCGCCGGCAAGTCCACCTTGCTGAAAGCCATCGCCGGGGAGCTGCCGGTCGATGGCGGCGAAATTCGCCTAAGCAGTCGCGCCCGCATGGCGCAGGTGCGGCAGGAAGCACCGAGCGGCGGCGGCAGCCTGATCGACACGGTCCTCGCGGCCGATGAGGAACGCCTGGCGCTGCTGCACGAAACCGCCACCGCCGAGCCGTTGCGCCTGGCGGAGGTGCACGAGCGGCTGCGCGCCATCGCGGCCGACGCGGCGCCGGCGCGGGCCGCGACCATCCTGGCCGGCCTCGGGTTCGACGCGCCCGCCCAGGCACGCCCGGTTGACAGCTTCTCCGGCGGCTGGCGTATGCGCGTCGCCCTAGCGGCGGCGCTGTTCGCCAACCCGGACCTGCTGCTGCTGGACGAGCCCACCAACCACCTGGACTTGGAGGCGACGCTGTGGCTGGAGGGCTGGCTCGCCCGCTTCCCCGGCGCATGCCTGATCGTGTCGCATGACCGCGGGCTGCTGGACCGTGCGGTGCAGGCCATTGCCCACCTGGACGGCCGCAAGCTGAGCCTCACCCCCGGCGGCTATGACGAGTTCGTTCGCATCCGCACCGAGCACGCGATGCAGACCAGCCGCGCCGCCGAACGCATCGCCGCCCAGCGCGCGCACATGCAGAGCTTCGTGGACCGCTTCCGCGCCAAGGCGACCAAGGCCCGGCAGGCGCAAGCACGCATCAAGGCCCTGGAAAAACTGCCGGTCATCGACACTGTGGTGGAGGCCGCCCCCACCCGGTTCGACTTCCCCGAACCCGCCCGGCTGGCCCCGCCCATCCTGGTGCTAGACCGCGTGTCGGCGGGCTACGGCGCCACCCGGGTGCTGTCCGGTCTGTCGCTCAGCGTCGACATGGACGACCGCATCGCGCTGCTGGGCGCCAACGGCAACGGCAAGAGCACCCTCGCTAAGCTGATTGCCGGCCGGCTCGACCCGCTGTCCGGCGAAGTGCGGCGCGGGCCGAAGCTGCGGGTGGGCTACTTCGCGCAGCACCAGACGGACGAGCTGGTGCTGAATGAAACCCCGGTGGACCACATGGCCCGCGCCCTGCCGCGCGCGCTGCCGCCGCAGGTGCGCAGCCAGTTGGCGCGGTTCGGCCTGGACGCGGACCGGGCCGACACCCCAGTCGGCAGCCTATCCGGCGGTGAAAAGGCCCGGCTGCTGCTGGCGCTCGCCACCCGCGACGCACCGCAACTGCTGATTTTGGACGAGCCGACCAACCACCTGGACATTGACGCGCGGGAGGCGCTGGTGCGCGCGCTCGCGGACTTCCAGGGTGCCGTGCTGCTGATCACGCACGACCCGCACTTGGTGGAGCTGGTGGCGGACCGGCTGTGGCTGGTGGCCGACGGCACCGTGCGGCCGTACGATGGCGACATGGACGACTACCGCGCGCTTCTGGTGGAACGCGCCCGCCCTGCCGCACGCGCGGACCAAACACCGAATCGCAAGGACGAGCGGCGGGAGCGTGCCGAGGTCCGCGTGCAGCTCGCCCCGCTCCGCCGCCAGGCGCGCGACGCCGAGGCCCGCATCGCCAAGCTCGAAGCCGAGCGCGCCCGCATCGAAGCCCGGCTGGCCGACCCGGCGCTCTACTCCGGCAAGCACGCGGCCGAGGTGACGGAGTTGAAGCAACGCCTGGCTGCGCTCGGCCGCGATGTGGCGGAAGCGGAGGCGGCGTGGATGGCGGCCGAGGAAGCACTGGAGGCCGCCGGCTGAGCTACGATGCCACGCGCACCAGCTTCACCCGCCGCCCCGTCACCCCGAGCGTAATCTCCCCGGCTTTCAGCGCCAGCGCCTCCGCCCCGAACATGTCGCGCCGCCAGCCCTGCAACGCCGGGATGTCCGGCGCGTCCTCGCTCGCCAGCCGGTCCAAATCGTCGCTCGACGCCAGCAGCTTCGGCGCGACGTTGTTCTCCTCGCACTTCGCCGCCAGCAGCACTTTCAGCAACGACACCAAGGCGGGCGAGGCGCGCGTGCCGTCCCGCGCCCGCGGCAGGTCCGGCAACGCGCTGTCTGGCAACGCCGCCGCTTCGCGCAGCGCCGCCACCAACCCCTGGCCGCTCCGCCCCTCGGCGAACCCGCGGGTAATGCCGCGGATGCGGGACAGCGCCTCCGCGCTGTCGGGCGCGACTGCGGCGATTTCCAGCAGGCTTTCGTCCTTCAGCAGCCGTTGCCGCGGGATGTTTACCCGCTGCGCCTCCCGTTCCCGCCATGCGGCGGCGGCGCGCAGCAGCCCCAACATGCGGCGGTTGCCGGTGCGCGGGCGCAGCCGCTCCCAAATGGTGTCCGGGTCCGCGCGGTAGGTGCCCGGCAGCGCCAGCACCGCCATCTCCTCCCGCACCCACTCCAGCCGCCCGTCCCGGTCCAGCTTGTCGCGCAGCCGCTCGTACACTCCGCGCAGGTAAGTCACGTCCGCCGCCGCATACGTCACCTGCGATGCCGAGAGCGGCCGGGCGGACCAGTCGCTGAACCGGTGCGCCTTGTCGATGTGCCCCCCGGTCAGCGAGCTTACCAGGGCGTCATACCCCACCTGGTCGCCGAACCCGGCCACCATCGCCGCCACCTGGGTGTCGAACAGCGGGGCCGGCACCTGGCCGAACAGCTCCAGGAAAATCTCCACATCCTGCCGGGCCGCATGGAACACCTTGACGACGGCAGTGTCCGACAGCAGCGCGCCGAGCGGGGCCAAATCCAGGCCCGGCGCCTGCGCGTCGATCACCGCGACATCCGTAAGCCCCGCCAACTGCACCACGCACAGCTCGGGGTAGTAGGTGCGCTCCCGCATGAACTCGGTGTCAATCGTGACATACGCCTCCGTGCGCAACCGCTCGCACAGGGCGGCCAGGGTGTTGGTGTCGGTCACGAGAACGGGGTCGGCGAAGGCCGGCGTGGGGCGTGGCATCGGCCTGTGCATACCGGCTGCGACTTGACACCGCAAATGCCCGCGGTTTGTGTGCCCCGTTCCTCCAAGAAGGCTCCGCCCATGCACGCCTACCGCACCCACACCTGCGGCGCGCTCCGCGCTGTTGACGCCGGCCAAACGGCCCGGCTTTCCGGCTGGGTGCACAGCAAGCGCGACCACGGCGGCCTGCTGTTCATCGACCTGCGCGACCACTACGGCATCACCCAATGCGTGCTGCCGGCCGGCACGCCCGCGTTCCAGGACGCCGACGCGCTGCGGGTCGAGAGCGTCGTCACCGTCACCGGCCGCGTGGTCCCGCGCAGCGCCGAGACCACCAACCCGCGCCTGGACACTGGGGAGATCGAGCTGGTGGTGGATGCGCTGGAGGTGCAGTCCGCCGCCGACGTGCTGCCGTTCCCGGTGGCCGGGCTGGAACAGTCCTCGGACGAGCTGCGCCTCAAATACCGCTTTATCGACCTGCGCCGGGACAAGGTGCACCGCAACCTGATGCTGCGCGCCGGGGTGATCGCCAGCATCCGCAACCGTATGCTGGCGCAGGGCTTCACCGAGTTCCAAACGCCGATCCTGACCGCCAGCTCGCCGGAAGGGGCGCGCGATTTCCTGGTGCCCAGCCGCAACCATCCCGGCACGTTCTACGCGCTGCCGCAGGCGCCGCAGCAGTTCAAGCAACTGGCGATGGTCGCGGGGTTCGACCGCTATTTCCAGATCGCGCCATGTTTCCGCGACGAGGCCAGCCGCGCCGACCGCAGCCCGGGCGAGTTCTACCAGCTCGACTTCGAAATGAGCTTTGTCACGCAGGAAGACGTGTTCGCCACGCTGGAGCCGGTGATGGAGGGCGTGTTCAACGAGTTCGGCGGGGGCCGCACTGTCACGCCAGCGCCATTCCCGCGCATCCCGTATGACCAAGCATTGCTGGAGTACGGCTCCGACAAGCCAGACCTGCGCAACCCGCTGCGCATCACTGACGTGACCGAGCAGTATGCTGGGTCCGGGTTCGGCCTGTTCGCGCGCATCGTCGCGTCGGGCGGGGTGGTGCGCGCCATTCCGGCCCCGGGCGCCGGCGCACGCCCGCGCGGCTTTTTCGACAAGCTGAACGACTGGGCCAGGGCCGAGGGCGCCGGCGGCCTCGGCTACATCGTCTTCGAGCAGGACGGCGGCCGTGGCCCCATCGCCAAGAACCTGGAAGCCGCCCGCATCGACGCCATCCGCGCCGCCTGTGGCCTGTCGGCCGGGGACGCCGTGTTCTTTGCCGCCGGGCAGCCGGACGAGGCGCCGAAGTTCGCGGGCCAAGTCCGCACCCGCATCGCGCAGGAGCTGGGCCTGGTTGAACAGGACGTGTTCCGCTTCTGCTGGATCACCGACTTCCCGATGTACGAGCGCGTGGAGGACACCGGGCAGATCGACTTCAGCCACAACCCGTTCAGCATGCCGCAGGGCGGGCTGGAGGCGCTGAACACCCAGGACCCGCTGACCATCAAGGCGTTCCAGTACGACATCGTCTGCAACGGCATCGAGCTCAGCTCCGGCGCCATCCGCAACCACCGTCCGGACATCATGGTCCGCGCCTTCGAGATCGCCGGCTATCCGGCGTCCGAGGTGGAGGCCCGCTTCGGCGGCATGCTGAACGCCTTCCGCTACGGCGCCCCTCCGCACGGCGGCTCCGCGCCCGGCATCGACCGCATCGTCATGCTGCTGGCGGACGAGCCCAACATCCGCGAGGTCATCCTGTTCCCGCTCAACCAGCAGGGCGAGGACCTGATGATGGGGGCGCCGGCGCCGGTGGACGCAAAGCGGCTGAAGGAGCTGAGCTTAAAGCTGGACCTGCCAACGAAGGCCAAGCCGTAGCGGCAGCCTGGCGCGCGGCGGCGGTTCGCATTATGTGGGGCATGGACGTTACGGAGACACCGGCCATGCGCCTGCGCCACCTTGCCATTATGGCCCTGCTTCTCGCCACCCCGGCGCTTGCCTCCGAACCGGTGCCGCTCATTGCCCACCGCGCGCTGTACCGCCTGGCGATGGACACCTCCCGCGGCGAGATCACCAGCGCCACCGGCACGATGGCTTACGAGATCACCGATGCTTGCGACAGCTGGGCCACCCGCCAGCGCCTGTCCATGACCATCACCAACCGGGATGGCCAGGACATCGACATGGTGTCGGACTACGCCACGCTCGAAAGCAAGGACGGCCTGTCCATGAGCTTCCGTATGCGCCAGACGACTGAGACCGCGGTCACCGAACAGGTCGAGGGCACTGCGAAGCTCGACAGCCTCGGCGGTCCTGGCACCATCAGCTACGCCGGCGCGGAGCCGCGCACGATGGACATCCCGCCGGGCACGCTGTTCCCGATGTCCCACACCGCCGCCATTATCGCCGCCGCCGAGGCTGGCAAGAAGTTCCTCGCCGTTCCGATATTCGACGGCACCGGCGACAAGGGCACCCAGGACAGCAGCGTCGCCATTGCCACCTGGAGCCGGACCGGCAACCCTGCCGCACCATTCCCGGCGCTGAAAGAATTGGCAAACGGCCGGGTCCGCATCGCGTTCTTCGACCGTGACAAGGACACTAGCAAGGATAAGGTGCCCGGCAGCCCGGATTATGAAGTCGGCATGAGGTACTACGCCAACGGCGTGGCCGATGACCTGCAGATGGACTTCTCCGACTTCGTCATGCTCGGCAAGCTGGCCGAATTCGCCATCCCCGCGCCGCACTGCTGAACCTGCCCAGCGTGCCTTCCTCCGGCTCGCTCGCCATTGTCACCGGCGCGACCAGCGGCTTAGGGTTCGAGACCGCGTTGGGCCTGGCCCGGGCTGGGCATCACGTCCTGTTGGCTGGGCGCAACCCTGCCAAGGGCGCACCGGCGCTTGCCCGCCTGCGCTCGTTGGCGCCCGCCGCCCAGGCCGGCTTCGAGCTGCTGGACCTCGCCAGCCTCCGCTCGGTGCACGCGTTCAGCAACCGGATCGGAGCCGCCCACCCCGCTGTCGGCATCCTGGTCAACAACGCCGGCGTGATGGCGCCGCCGCGGCGCGTGGTGACCGAGGATGGGTTCGAGCTGCAGACCGCCACCAACTACCTCGGCCACTTCGCGCTCACCGCCCGCCTGTTGCCGCTGCTGCTTGAGGGCAGCGCCCGGGTGGTGAACGTCAGCAGCCTGGCCCACCGTGGCGCCGCCATCGACTTCGCCGACCTGCAAGGCGAACGCCGCTACCGCGCGTGGCGGCTCTATGGGCAAAGCAAGCTGGCGATGCTGATGTGGGCACTTGAGCTGGACCGCCGCGCAGCGGCGGCGGGCTGGCCGCTACGGGCCGTGGCGGCGCATCCTGGCTGGGCGGTCACGGACATCATCGTGAACGGCCCCGCTGCTGGCGCCGTTGGGTTGCGTGAACGCGTGATGCAGGCCGGCTTCCGCGTGTTCGGGCAGTCCGCCGCCGCCGGCGCCGCACCGATCCTGTTCGCCGCCCTCGATCCCGGCGCACAGCGCGGCGGCTATTACGGTCCCATCGGACCCGGTGAACTCCGCGGCGTCGTTGGGCCGGCCCGAGTCATGCCGCAGGCCAGAGGCCGTGCGGCGGCAGCCCGGCTATGGACGACGTCCGAAGCGCTGACCGGTGTCGCGTTCCCGGCCTGACCCGCTACCGCCGGGTCCGGATGACGCCAAGCCCGAGCAGCCCTAACCCAAGCAGCGCCAAAGACGCTGGCTCCGGCACTGCCTGGACGGAAACGAAGGCCGCTGTGGAGCTTGTTCCCCCGGCAATCCGCAGGGTCGTGGGCGAGGTGAAGAAGTACTCGCCCGGCGGATGCAGGAAATCGATCTCGAACTGGCCGGCCGCACCCTGGACGAACCGGGTGTCAACCATGTCAATCGTGGTCGACGCACTGCCCACGATGGTAAGCCCGGCTGGCCCTGGAGTGAACTCAAGCTGCCCGGCGATCAACGAGCCGCGCCCAAGCGTCACGAAACTAGACACCGGCCCACTCACGAACGAGTTGCCGTCGGCGGCGAAGTCGAACGTGGCCAAGCCGTTGTAGCCAACGATCTCGTAGCTGAGCTGCTGGAACGTGGCGGTGAGCGGAACACCCTCCGGCGAGAAACTTTGGGTGCCGGTCCCGTTGTAGCGCACGAACGCGCCCCATCCCGTGCCGTCCGGCGCCAGGTACTCGGGCGACGAGACCGCCTGCCCGTTCAGCGAAAAGCCAATAACCGGCAACAGGCCCGTGTCCACAAAGCTCGTGCCGCCGTTCACGAAGCTGATCTGCGAGAAGTCGCTCAGCACGAGCGTATCGGAAGTGATTGGGCTGCCGTTTAGGTTTACCGCGGCCGGGTTCCAAGTGAACGGCTCTGCAACGGCGAAATTGGCCGCACCAAGCCAGATTGCGAAGGCGAAACCAGCGCCGGGCCAACGGATCGTCATGAATTATCCCGCATTATTAACTTCTGGTAACGTTGATGCTAAGTTGCGGTAAACAAGGCCCGTTCGTTGCTGGCGGCCTGACAAAATTTCGCTGCGGCCCTCGTTCAACACCCATGGGCCTGTTATCGGACCGGCTGCGCACCGCTCCGCCGTTGGCAACGACTGTTCAGGCCGGCCACAGCCACGCCGCGCCCCGCACGCCGCTGCTGTCGCCGTGCCGCGCCTGCACCACGGGCGTCGTTGCCACGTCGCTGAACACATAACGCGGCAGCAGCAGCGGCACTTGCTCATACAGGTGCGCCATGTTGGACAGTCCGCCCCCCAGCACGATCACGTTCGGGTCCAGCAGGTTCATCACCACTGCAAGCCCGCGCGCCAACCGGTCCGCATGCCGTTCCAGCGCCGCCGTGGCCGTGGCATCGCCCGCCGCCGCCAGGCCCGGCAACGCGCTCGCCTCGATCCCGCCCGCGTCCGCCGCCAACGCCGGCCCGGACAAATACAGCTCCAGGCATCCCACCTGCCCGCACCAGCATTGCGGCTGCGGATACTCAGGGCCACGCGGCCAGGGCAAGGGAGTGTGCCCCCACTCCCCGGCAATGCGGTTCCGCCCACTCAGCACCCGGCCATCCACGATGACGCCGCCGCCGCAGCCGGTGCCGATGATCACGCCGAACACGCAGCCCTGGCCGGCCCCGGCACCGTCGGCGGCCTCGCTGAGCGCAAACAGGTTGGCGTCGTTCTCCACCCTGACCTCGCGGCCCAGCAGGCGCATCAGGTCCTGGTCGAGCGCATGGCCGATTAAAACCTGCGAGTTTGCGTTCTTCACCAACCCGGACGTTGTGCTGATGACGCCGGGGATGCCGACGCCGACGGTGCCGCGGGTTCCAAGCGCTGCCTCCGCATCCTGCACCAGCCGCACGACCGCGCCCACGATGGCGTCATAGCTGCACGGGGTCGGTGCCCGGCGCCGATATACGATGTCGCTGCCGTCCAGCACCGCGACCTCGATTTTGGTGCCGCCCAGGTCCACGCCGATTCGATGCCCCATGCATCGTGAATAGCGCCTACGCCGGCACGCCCTCAAGCGCCACCGGCTCCGCCAACTCCGGCCCGTCGTTGCGCACGCTGTTGACCCGGGTGGACACCGGCCAGGTCCGTAGCCCAGCCAGGGACGGCCGCAGCAGCGCCGCCGGGTCGCCGTCCGCCTCACCCAGCCACGCAGGCCAGTCCGCTGGCTCCAGCACCACCGGCATCCGTTCATGCAGATGCCCCAGCGCGTCCACCGCCGTGGTGGTGATGACGGCGAAGCTGCGCACCACCGTGTCGTCCGGCCCGCGCCATCCCTCCCACAATCCGGCCAGCGCCATGATCTGGCCGTCCGCCCGCGCCACCGCCCACGGCTGTTTGCCCGACGCCAGCGCCTGCCACTCATAGAACCCGTCGATGGGCACGATGCAGCGCCGGCGCACGAAGGCGTCCCGGAACATCGGCGCTGTCGCCACCGTCTCGGCGCGGGCGTTGATCGGCTGCCGGGTCTTTTTGGGGTCGCCCCGCACCCAGGATGGAATCAGGCCCCAGCGCAGCAGGTCCAGGTGCCGCGCCCCGGTGCCGGGATGCAGCCGCACCACCGGCGCATCCTGGGTCGGCGCCATGTTCCAGGTCGGCGCCCAGTTCGGCGTGTCGTTCATAGTTTCGAAGATGCGCTGCATCTCGTTGGGAACTGTCGTGGCGATGTAGCGTCCGCACATGCGCAGCACCTTGGCGCCCGCGCGCCATCTTTCAATCAGGCACTGCGATGGTTAGGTTCCGTCAAGCCCTTGGAGAGCCCGGATGCGCCTGTTCCTGCACGCCTTCGCAGCGGTTCTGCTGCTGTCTGTCCACGTCGCGTCCGCGCAGGAGCGGGTGCTGAACGTCTATAACTGGACCGACTACATCGACCCCAAGGTCATCGAGCGCTTCACCGCCGAGACCGGCATCAAGGTGCGCTACGACGTGTACGACAGCCTGGAGACGCTGGAGGGCAAGCTGCTGGCCGGCCGTTCCGGCTACGACATCGTGGTGCCCACCAACGAGCCGACCTTCTCCCGCCTGATTGCCGCCGGCGCATTGCAGCCGATTGACCGCGCCAAGGTGCCCAACTGGTCCAACCTGGACCCTGCGCTGATGCAGCGCGTCGAAGCGTCCGACAAAGGCAACCGCTTCGGCGCGATCTACCTGTGGGGCAGCATCGGCCTCGGCGCCATCCCGGAGCGCATCCAGGAGCTAGCGCCCGGCGCGCCCACCGACAGTTGGGACCTGCTGCTGAAGCCCGAGCACGCGAAGCGCCTGGCCGCCTGCGGCATTTCGCTGATGGACAGCGCCATCGACACGGTCCCGAGCGTGCTGAAGTACTTGGGCCGCAACCCCGAGAGCACCGACGCGAAGGACCTTGCCGACGTCGAGCGGACGCTTACGGCCATCCGCCCCTACATCCGCACCTTCGCGTCCGGCGGCGCGGTCGAGGCGTTGGCCGGCGGGCAGACCTGCCTCGCCATGACCTACTCCGGCGACGTGATCCAGGCCGCAGCCCGCGCCAAGGAGGCCGGCCAGAAGGAGGTCCGCTACACCGCCCCCAAGGAGTTCGCGCAGCTCACCTTCGACATGCTCGCCATCCCGAAGGACGCGCCGCACCCCGCCGAGGCCATGCAGTTCATCAACTTCCTGCTGCAGCCCGACGTGATGGCCGCCATCACCAACCAGGTCCGCTATCCCAATGCGGTGCCGGCCAGCCGCGACCTGATTGACCCCGCCGTGCGCGACGATCCGAACGTTTATCCAGACAGCGCCTCCCCACGCTTTTTCACCGCACGCGCCACCACCCAGGCTGCCGACCGGGCGCGCACCCGCATGTGGGCGCGGTTCAAGGCCGGGTCCTGACGGCTTGGCCGAGCTTAGCGTCGAAAGCTTAACCGTCCGTTACGGTCCGGCCGTCGCGTTGGACAGCCTCGATCTCGCCATCGGCAGCGGCGAGATGTTCGTCCTGCTCGGCGGGTCCGGCTCGGGCAAAACCACGCTGCTGCGGGCGCTCGGCGGCTTCGTGCGGCCCGCTGCCGGCCGCATCGTGCTGGACGGGCAAGACATCACCCACCTGCCGCCGCACCGCCGCCCAGTGAACACCACGTTCCAATCCTACGCCCTGTTCCCGCATATGAGCGTCGCGGAAAACATCGGCTTCGGCCTGCGCCGCCAAGGAGTTGCGCGCGCCGACATCGCCCAGCGGGTCGCCACGCTGCTCGACCTGGTGCGCCTGCCGGGGTTCGGCCAGCGCCGCCCGGACGCCCTCTCCGGCGGGCAGCGGCAACGCGTGGCGCTGGCCCGCGCCCTCGCGCCGCGCCCGCGTTTGCTGCTGCTGGACGAACCGCTCTCGGCGCTCGACCGCAACCTGCGCGAACAGACCCGGCAGGAGCTGCTGCGCGTGCAGCAAGAAACCGGCACCACCTTCGTGTTGGTGACGCACGACCAGGACGAGGCGCTGGCGATGGCCACCCGCATCGGCCTGCTGCACCAGGGCCGCCTGACGCAAGTCGGCACGCCGGCGGACATCTACGAACGCCCGGCTACCCGCTACGTGGCCGAGTTCATGGGTGCGGCCAACATTCTCCCCGGGCAGGTCCGCCACCCTGGCCCTGACGCGGTGCTGGAGCTGGAAGGCATCGGCGCAGTCCAGGCCCACGGGCCTGCACCCGTCCCGGCAGGCAGCGCTGTCTATGTGGCGCTGCGTCCGGAACGCCTGCACATCGGCCCCGGCGTCAACACCGCGGAGGGTTTGGTGGACCATAGCGCTTACCGGGGGGACACCATCGAGCACGCCGTGCGCCTCGTGGGCGGCGCCCTGCTGCTGGTGTCGCAACCCTTGTCGGACGGCCTCGGCGCTGGGCCATTGCCGCCCGACGCCGCGGTCACGGTGTCCTGGGACCCCAGCGCCTGCGTGATGCTCGCCGGGTGAGACGCTTCGCCGTCCTGGCGCCGGTCTGGGCCTGGCTGCTGCTGTTCGTGGCGACGCCCGTGTTGATCGTGGCGGCGCTGTCGTTCTCCACTTCGGTGCCCGGCGTCCCGCCCTACACGCCGCTGCTGCAATCGCCGGACCCGGCCAACTACGCCGTGCTGACCGAGGACTTTTTCTACGCCCGCGCCGCGCTGAAAAGCCTCGCCGTCGCCTCCGTCGCGTCGGCGCTGTGCCTGCTGATCGGCTACCCCATGGCGCTCGCCATCGCCCGCGCCTCGTCCCGATGGCAGTCGTTGCTGCTGCTGCTGGCCATGCTGCCGTTCTGGACCGGGTTCCTGCTGCGCATCACCGCCTGGATCGGCCTACTGCGCGATGGCGGCTGGATCGACACGGCGCTCAGTGCCGTGGGCCTCACGCCGCTGCGTCTGCTGTACACCGACGCCGCCATGTACATCGGCGTCACCTACGCCTATCTTCCCTTCATGATCCTGCCGCTGTACGCCCGCCTCTCGAAGCGCGACACGGCCTTGGAGGACGCCGCCGCGGACCTTGGCGCCGGCCCCTGGACCACGTTCCGCACCGTGACCCTGCCGCTCTCGCTGCCGGGCGTCGCGGCCGGGCTGGCGCTGGTGTTCATCCCGGCCATGGGCGAGTACGTGATCCCGGAGCTGCTGGGCGGACCCGGCGCGCAAACCATCGGCCGCGCGCTGTGGAACGAGTTCTTCAGCAACCGCGACTGGCCCATGGCCGCCGCCGTCGCCAACGCGCTGCTGCTGGCTCTTTTGTTGCCCATGGTGCTGCTGCGGTCCCGGCAATGAGGCGCGGCTGGTTCCTCGGCGCATGCCTGCTGCTGGGCTTCGCGTTCCTGTATGTCCCCGTGCTGCTGCTGGTCGCCACCAGCTTCAACCCGTCCCGGCTCACCACCGTGCTGAGCGGCTTCTCGCTGCGCTGGTACGTGGCGCTGTGGCAGAACGACCGGCTGATCGAGTCAGCACTGCTGTCGCTGCGCATCGCCGCCCTGTCCGCCACCGGCGCCACGGTGCTGGGCGCGCTGGCCGGGCTGGGCCTGGCGCGATTCGGGCGGTTCCGCGGGCGCGGCCTATTTGCAGCGATGCTGTCTGCGCGGCTCGTGCTGCCGGACGTGCTGGTCGGCCTCTCGCTCCTGCTGCTGTTCGTGCAGATGGAGCAAACCTTCGGCTGGCCGGAGGGCAGGGGGGCGCTCACCATCACCCTGGCGCATGTCTCCGTCAGCCTCGCCTATGTCGCGGTGGTAGTCGAGGCCCGCCTTGCCGACGCCGGCACCGAGCTTGAGGACGCCGCCATGGACCTCGGCGCGTCGCCGTTCCAGGCATTCCTGCTGGTTACCCTGCCGCTGATGGCCCCGGCGCTGGTGTCCGGCTGGCTATTGGCCTTCACCCTGTCGCTCGATGACCTGGTGGTGGCGACGTTCGTGTCCGGCCCCGGCTCCAGCACGCTGCCCATGGTCGTGTTCTCGGCACTCCGCCTGGGCGTCACGCCGGAGCTGAACGCCTTGGCCACCGTGATCCTGGCATTGGTGTCGCTGGCTTTGGGGACGATATGGCTGCTGCAAACCCGTGTGCGCCCGGTTGTGCGCCCGGAGCGCCGCGTCTAACCTTGTACTCATAAGGGATACAAGAACAGGGTCATGCAACTCATCGCCGAACGCCTGGACCGGATCAGCCCGAGCCAGACCATCGCCATCTCCACCAAGGCCCGCGCGCTCAAGGCGGCCGGACGCGACATCATCAGCCTGTCCGCCGGCGAGCCCGACTTCGACACCCCGCAGAACGTCAAGGACGCCGCCATCCGCGCCATCCAGGGGGGCGACACCAAGTACACCGACGTCGCTGGCACCAAGGCGCTGCGCGAGGCCGTGGCCGCCAAGTTCAAGCGCGACAGCGGCCTGGACTACGCGCCCGAGGAAATCATCATCTCCACAGGCGGCAAGCAGGTCATCTTCAACGCCATGGTCGCCACCATGAACGCGGGCGACGAGGCCATCATTCCCACCCCCTGCTGGGTCAGCTACCCCGACATCGTGGCGCTGGCCGACGGCACGCCGGTGTTCGTGCCCTGCGGCCAGAACAACGGCTTCAAGCTGCGGCCGGAGGACCTGGAGGCCGCCATCACGCCGCGCACCAAGTGGTTCATGCTGAACAGCCCGTGCAACCCGACCGGCGCGGCCTACTCCGCCGCCGAGTTGCGCGCCCTGTGCGACGTGTTGCTGCGCCACCCGGACGTGTGGGTGTTCACCGACGACATCTATGACAAGCTGGTCTATGGCGGCTTCAAGGCCGCGACCATCGTCCAGGTGGAGCCGCGGCTGCGCGACCGCACCATCACCATGAACGGCTGCAGCAAGGCCTACGCCATGACCGGCTGGCGCATCGGCTTCGCCGGCGGCCCGGCCAAACTAGTCAAGGCGATGGACAAGCTGCAGTCGCAAAGCACCTCCAACACCAGCAGCGTCAGCCAGGCAGCCGCAGTCGAGGCGCTGAACGGCCCACAAGGTTTTATCAACGAGATGGTGGCGGCCTACCAGGAGCGCCGGGACCTCGTGGTGTCCATGCTGAACCAAGCGCCGGGCATGCTGTGCCACTCGCCAGAGGGCGCGTTCTACGTGTTCCCGAGCCTGCATGGCTGCATCGGCAAGACCAGCCGCGGCGGCACGGCCATCACCGATGACGAAAGCTTCGTGACCGCCCTGTTGGAGGAGGAAGGCGTGGCCGCCGTGCATGGCGCAGCGTTCATGTATCCCGGCCATCTCCGCATCAGCTACGCGACTGACACCGCGAGCCTGCGCACCGCCTGCGAACGCATCCAGCGTTTCTGCGCCGGCCTGCACTGAACCCATGCCCACCTTAGCTAAGCGCTTGGACCGCGCCCCGGTCGCGCCGACCGTCGCCATGACCATCAAGGCCCGGGCCATGCGCGCCCGAGGCATCGAGGTCATCGCGCTCACCATCGGCGAGCCTGACTTCGACAGCCCGCGCCACGCTATCGAGGCGGGTTACCAGGCGGCGCTCCGCGGCGACACCAAGTACCCGCCGCAGGACGGCCAGCCCACCCTGAAACAGGCTATCCAGCGCAAGTTCAGCCGTGACGCCGGGCTGGACTACGCGCTGGACGAGATCACAGTGTCCAACGGCGGCAAGGGCGTCATCTTCAATGCGCTGATGGCCACGGTTGACGATGGCGACGAGGTTATTATCCCAGCGCCATACTGGGGCGCCTACCCGCTGATGACCCGCGTGGTCGGGGGCGAACCCATCATTGTCAACTGCCCGCAAAACAACGGCTTCAAGCTCCGTCCCGATGACCTCGACGCAGCCATCACGCCGCGCACCAAGTGGCTAGTGCTCAACTCCCCCAACAACCCGACCGGCGCCGCCTACACCCACGCCGAGTTGGCCGCCTTGGGCGAGGTGCTGCTGCGCCACCCGTACGTCTGGGTCATGTCGGATGACATGTACGAGCATCTGGTGTTCGACGGCTTCCAGCACGCCACCATGGCGGCGGTCGAGCCGCGCCTGCGCGACCGGGTGCTGACGGTGTCCGGCGTGTCCAAAACCTATGCCATGACCGGCTGGCGCATCGGCTTCGCGGCCGGGCCGACGCCGCTGGTGCGCGCAATGGTCAACATGCAGGGTCAGGTCGCGGCCGGCGTGTCCACCGTCGGCCAGGCCGCCGCCGCCGCGGCGCTGGACGGCCCGCAGGACGAGGTGCCGCGCATGGCCGTCGCCTATCGCCGCCGCCGCGACCTGGTGGTCGATGCGTTGAACGCAGCGCCCGGCGTCGTGTGCCACCGGCCGGAGGGCGCGTTCTACGTTTATCCCAACATCGCCGGCTGCCTCGGCCGCACCACTCCGGCCGGCGTGGTGCTGCATACCGACGAGGACTTCGCGCTGGCGCTGCTGGAGGAGCAGCACGTGGCCCTGGTGCACGGCGCAGCGTTCGGCATGTCGCCATATGTCCGCATCAGCTACGCGACGGACGAGGCCTCGCTGATCGAGGCCTGCCGGCGCATCGGCGTGTTCTGCACCAGCCTGCGCTGATCCGGCCCGGCCGCGATGCCGACGCAGCCGGGTTCATCACGCTGATCGGCCGCGCCTGGGCGGACTATCCCGGCTGCATCCTGGACATCGAGCGGGAGGAGCCGCAGCTTCGGGCACTCGCGTCGTACTACCTGGTCCGCGGCGGCGCGTTGTGGGCCGCCGAGGCGGGCCGCGTGGTTGGCATGGTCGCCGTCGTCCCCCGCCACGCCGCGGCGTGGGAGGTCTGCAAGGTGTACGTGGACCCGGACCGGCACGGCACCGGCCTTGCCCATGCTTTGCTGGATCGGGCCGAGGCCCACGCCATTGCCCGCGGCGCTCATCGCTTGACGCTTTGGACCGACACGCGGTTCAGCCGCGCCCACCGGTTCTACAAACGGCGCGGTTACTGCCGGCACGGCGCGGAGCGGGCGTTGCACGACCGCTCCAACTCGGTCGAGTTCGGCTACGCCCGGCTGGTCCAATCGCACGGGGGTGGGTAGGGGGCATCATGGACACCAATGCCAATCCGCCCGGGGCGCTGCCCGATCCGCTTCCCACCCGCATCAACCTGGGTTGCGGCTGGGATATCCGTCCCGGCTGGCTCAACGTTGACCTGTTCGACATGCACAAACCCGACCTGGTCGCGGACGTCACCAGCCTGCCGATGCTGCCGGACGCCGCGTTCCAGGAGGTGCTGGCGCAAGATGTGCTGGAGCACCTGGCCCGCAACAAGGTGGCCCCGGCGCTCAATGAGTGGTCGCGCCTGCTGGCGCCCGGCGGGACTATCACCCTGCGCGTGCCCAGCCTGCCCGACGCCGCCGCAATGCTGTCCCTGCCGGAGCGGCAGCCGCCGGACAAGGCGGACGAGATCATTCACCTGATCTACGGAACCCAGGCTTATGGCGGTGACTTCCACCTGTCCGGCTACACCTTCCGCACCCTCGCGCACCAGTTGGCCGGCGCCGGCCTGCTGATATGCGAGGCGCGGCTGCGGGACCAATGGCTGATCGAGGCCGTGGCCCGCAAGACGCCCGCGCTGCGCTCGGTTGAGGAGCGCGTGCACAACCGCTACGTCTGGATTATGGGCCGCCCCGCGGACGAGGCCGGCCTTGCGGCGCTATCCACCGCCGTGCGGGCAGGGGACCTAAGCGACGCCGCGCTGGACAACATGCTGTGGGGCAGCGACGAAGCCTCCTTCAAGCGCCATCACCCCGCCTATCTCTGGACCGGCTTAGCGCCCCCGCCGCCCAGCACCGGCCCGCTGTCACCTGCCGAAGCCGACGCCGCTTGCGCCCGCACCCGCACGGTGGACCTGCTGCGCAACGTCCGGACCCGGCTGCGCCGCAAGCTACTGCGCCGCTAACCCGCCCAGACCGCCTCCCGCTTTTCCAGGAACGCATCGATCCCCTCCGCCGCGTCCGGCTCCGCCATGTTGCGCACCATGACCCCAGACGCGTAGGCATACGCCTCCGCCACCGGCATCTCCGCCTGCGCATAGAACGCGGGCTTGCCCAAACCGACCGTCACCGGGCTGCGGGACGCGATGCGCCGGGCCAAGTCCCAGACCGCCGCGTCCAGCTCGGCTTCCGGCACCGCTTGATTCACCAGACCCAGCCGCTCGGCCTCCGGCGCCGCCACCATCTCGCCAGTCAGCAGCATCTGCATCGCGGCTTTCCGGCCCACGGCGCGGGACAGCGCTACCATCGGCGTCGAGCAAAACAGCCCGATGTTCACGCCCGGCGTCGCGAACCGCGCCGTGTCCGCCGCCACCGCCAGGTCGCACGTCGCCACTAACTGGCACCCCGCCGCCGTGGCGATGCCGTGCACCCGCGCGATCACCGGCGCGCGCAGCCCAGTGATCCGCTGCATCAGCCGCGAGCACTGCGTGAACAGCGCCGCCTGCGCGTCCCGGTCCAGGCTCCGCAACTCCCGTAAGTCATGCCCGGCGCAGAATGCCGGCCCGGCGCCTGCGATCACCACGACCCGCACCGACGCATCCCGCGCGATGTCTTCCAGTGCAGTCTCCAGCGCCGTCATCAACGGCACCGACAGCGCGTTGCGCGCCCCCGGCCGGTTCAGCGTCAGCCACGCCACCCCGTCCGTGTCACTCCGCAGCAGCAACCCATCTCCGGCCATGGCAGTCCTCCTTGCCGGGCGACTATACTCCGTCATCCCCGGAGGAGACCATCAACGGTGACCATGAACCGACAAGTCCTGCTGACCGAACGTCCGGTTGGCATCCCGCAGCCGCACCACTTCACCGTGGCGGCCAACGCGGTCCCCGAACCCGGCCCCGGCCAGGTGCTGGTTCGCAACGCCTACCTCTCCGTGGAACCCGCCATGCGCGGCTGGGTCAACGATGCGCCCAACTACCTGCCGCCGGTCGAGATTGGCGCCGTCATGCGCTCCTACGCCGTCGGCCGCGTTATTGCGTCCAATCACCCGGACTACCAGCCCGGGGACGCCGTCGCCGGCATGTTCGGCTGGCAGGAGTGGGCGGCGGTGGACGCGATCGCCATCGAGCGCCGGGCGGACCACGGCGTGACGGCCGGGCTGCCGCTGTCGGCATCCCTCGGCGTGCTGGGCCTGAACGGCCTTACCGCCTACTTCGGCCTGCTGGAAGTGGGGCAACCCCGGGCTGGCGACACGGTGGTGGTATCGACCGCCGCCGGGTCGGTCGGCTCCTGCGTGGGCCAGATCGCCCGGATCGCGGGGTGCCGCACCGTCGGCATCGCCGGCGGTCCAACCAAAACGGCCCTGTGCCTTGATGCCTTCGGGTTCGACGCCGCCATCGACTACCGTGCGCCCGGCTTGGATGCGGCGCTGGCGCAGGCCTGCCCAAACGGCGTGAACGTCTACTTCGACAACACCGCCGGCCCGATCAGCGACGCCGTGCTGCGCCACCTGGCGCCGCGCGCGCGCATGGTGGTCTGCGGCACCGCCTCCATCGCTGACTGGTCCACATGGCCGCAAGGCGACCGGGTGGAGCGCCACGTCCTGGTGAAACGCGCCCGCATCGAGGCCATCCTGGCGTTCGACTGGAGCAGCCGCTTCCCTGAGGGCCTGGCCCGGCTCGCCGCCTGGGTGCGGGACGGGCGCATCGCCTACCGGGAGGACGTGCTGGACGGCATCGAACACGCGCCCGGCACCATCGCCGGGCTGTACGCCGGGGAGAACATGGGCAAGCGGCTGATCCGCGTCGGCCCGGAGACGCCATGATCACGCCCGCCTATGCCCAGGCCATGGCTGCCTACAACGCCGAGATGAACCGGCGCTTGTATGCCGCCGCGGCCCGCCTGACCGATCAGGAACGCCGGATGCCGCGCGGCGCGTTCTGGGGTTCAATCCATGGCACGCTGAACCACCTGCTGTGGGCGGACCGCATGTGGATGCACCGCTTCGACGGCTGGGAGCGCCCAGCCGTCGCCATCCTGGACAGCTCAAACCTCATCGCCGGATTCGAAGACCTGCACGCGGCCCGGTCCACAACTGACGCCGCATTGCTGGACTGGGCGCAGCGCCTTGACCCGGCGTGGCTCGAAGCGGACCAAACCTGGTTCAGTGGCGCAGTGAACCGGAACGTGGCGCGGCCCCGCACGATCCTGGTGGCCCACCTGTTCAACCATCAAACCCATCACCGCGGCCAGGTGCACGCCATGCTGACCGCGGCGGGACAGACGACCGGCGACACGGACCTATGGATTATCTTGGAGTGAGCTTCAGGCCGGCGTCGCCATTTCCTGCGCCGAAATCTCGTCCAGCAGCGACCACACCCGGTTCGGCTGCATGGGCACCTCAGGGTCGTTCAACAGCCGCTCCAGCTCGGCGAGTTTCGCCGCGTGGTCACTATCCGTCATGGCTGGGTCCCGGTGCATCCGCGCATCAGCAGACACAAACGTGGCAATTCCATGCTGGTTCATGAAGATGACAGCACAGCCGGGGCCAGCGCAGCCGCCTTGGCCGCCGGATGCGCCGGGTTGCGGAACCGCAGCTCCCCGCCCGGCACGCTGTCCGGCTCTGGCAGGCCGAACAACTCCAGCCGCGACGTGCAGGTCACGGCCACGACGCTGCGCGCCTCGGGGTTAGTCATGAACTGCCGCGCCTCGCCCTCCAGCTCCAGCCGCTCACGCAGCAGCCGCCACTCGATGCGGTCGGTGTCCTCGATGAACATCGCAAGAATACCGGGCCGCGTGCCCGTCAGCCGCGCCGGCGCGATAGCCGCCATCCGGCGTCGCACGGCCGCGCCCACGTCATTCTCCTGCCCGGCACGCGCCGCCATGACGAACACGCCGCCGCCCGCCGTGGTCACCGCGAGATGCGCCTCCGGCCCGAACTCCCGCCGCAGCCGGGGCATAAGGCCCAGCTCGTCCGCCTGCGCCGCCGCCAGCAGCAGCGGGTCGAGTCGCAGCACCGCCGCGCCGTCATGGTCGCCCCGGCGCTGGCTGGACAGCATCCCGGCGATGCGCGCGTGCAATGCCCCCAGCAACTCGCCGCCATCGACCTCGCGCAGGCCATTCGGCAGCGTCATCTTCAGGATGTAGCGTCCGGGGTGCGCCGCGAGCCAGGCTTGCAACTCTGGATCAATGCGGTCCACCAGGTTGAACCAGGCGCCCCGGTGCACGCCGCGCCCGTCCTCGGCCGACACCACATCGCACGCGACCTCCGCCTCCGCACCCTCCCGGGTCAGCAACAGGTCGAACGGCGCAGCGTCCTCTAGCCCGGCGAACGACACCTCGAACCCGCGCGACCGCTGCAACGCGGCGGTGCGCAACAGGTAGAACGCCGGCACCAAGCACTCGTCCTCGATCAACGCGGACCGTAGCATCGCCACCAGGCGCAGCCGTCCCGAATCGGTCAACTGGTCGAACAGGTCAGCGGCTGCGGTGGCGTAGGTGGCGATCCAGCGCTCCGCCATGCTCAGCGGCCGATTCGGCACGCCGCGCCGTAGCCGTTCAATTGTAAGCTCGATGCAGTGCCGTTGCAGCGCCTGCCGTCCCGTCCGGGTCGGCTTGGCGGCCATGGCCTGCAGCACGGCCAGCCGGTCCCGCCAAACTCGCACACCCATGCAGTCCACGAACGCGTCGAGTCCGGCCGGGTCAATTGGATCGCTCAGCGGAGTCATGGGTGCCGCACAGTGGCAAGCGGCGGCCCGTATCGGCAATGACGATTGCGTGATGTCGCTACTCAGCATGGGCCACGTGCGGCAGATGCGCCTCGGTTGGCGCATCCGGAACCTGGGCCCGATGCCGGAGCAGATGGTCCGCCAGCACGCACGCCACCATCGCCTCGCCCACCGGAACCGCCCTGATGCCGACGCAGGGGTCATGGCGGCCGCGAGTCGTGATGTCCACGTCCTGACCGGCGCGGTCCACCGCGCGCCGCGGCACCAGGATGGAGCTGGTCGGCTTCACCGCAAACCGCGCCACCACGGGCTGCCCGGTCGAGATGCCGCCCAGCACGCCGCCCGCGTGGTTTGATGCGAACGCCACCATGCCGTCCTGCATTCGCATTTCGTCCGCGTTGCTCTCGCCCTGGAGCGCCGCCGCTGCGAACCCGTCGCCGATTTCCACGCCTTTCACGGCATTGATCCCCATAAGCGCGGCTGCGAGGTCCGCATCCAGCTTGCCATAGATAGGTGCGCCAAGCCCGGGCGGCACTCCATCCGCGACGATTTCAATGACCGCACCGATACTTGAACCGGCCTTGCGGATTTCGCCCAGTTCCGCCTCCCAGGCTGCCGCCGCAACCGGGTCCGGACAGAACAGCGGGTTGCGCGCCACTTCGTCCCAATCCCACCGGGTCCGGTCCACCCCATGCGCGCCCATCTGCACCATGGCGCCCCGGACCCGGACCTTGTCGCCCAGCACCAGGCGCGCGATGCCGCCCGCCGCCACCCGCATTGCCGTCTCCCGCGCACTGCTGCGCCCGCCGCCGCGGTGGTCGCGGATGCCGTATTTCAGCTCATAGGCCAGGTCCGCATGGCCGGGCCGGAACTGCGTCGCGATGGCCCCGTAATCCCGGCTGCGCTGGTCCACGTTCTGGATTTCCAGCGCAATCGGCGTGCCCGTGGTGTAGCCGTCCATCACCCCGGACAGGATGCGCACCGTATCCGGCTCCTGCCGCTGCGTGGTGAAGCGCGATTGGCCGGGCCGGCGGCGGTCTAGCCAGGGTTGCAAATCCGCCTCCGACAACGGCAGCCGCGGCGGGCAGCCGTCCACCACGGCGCCAATCGCCGGCCCATGGCTCTCGCCCCAGGTCGTGACGCGGAACAGGCGCCCGAAGGTGTTGTGGCTCATCGCCTACGTGTCAGGCGCCACGTTGATGTCGGGCGCCGTGGGGTTCTTCATGCCAACTACGTGGTAGCCGCTGTCCACGTGATGCACCTCGCCGGTCACGCCGGACGACAGCGGGCTGAGCAGGTACAGCCCGGCGCCGCCGACCTCATCCAACGACACGTTGCGCTCCAGCGGCGAGTTGTACTGGTTCCAGCGCAGGATATAGCGGAAATCGCCGATCCCGCTGGCTGCCAGGGTTTTCATTGGCCCGGCCGACAACGCGTTCACCCGGATGCCCAACCCGCCCAAATCCGCCGCCAGGTAGCGGACCGAGGACTCGAGCGCGGCCTTCGCCACCCCCATGACGTTGTAATGCGGCATGACCCGCTCCGCGCCCAGGTACGTCATCGTCAGCAACGACCCGCCGCTCCGCATCATCGGCACCGCGCGCTGCGCGACCGCGGTGAACGAGAAGCAGCTTATGTCCATTGCCTGCAGGAACGCGGCCCGCGGCGTGTCCAGGTACTTGCCGCGCAGGTAGGCCTTGTCCGCCCAGCCGATCGCATGCACCACGAAGTCGATGCCGTCCCACTCCCGGCCGACCGCCGCGAACGCCGCGTCGATGCTGGCGTCGTCCGTCACCTCGCACGGCACCACCAACGAGCTGCCGACGCTGGCCGCCAACGGGCGCACCCGTTTCTCCAGCGCGTCGCCCTGGAATGTGAACGCCATTTGCGCGCCCTGCGCGGCACAGGCGGTGGCGATGCCCCAGGCGATGGAGCGGTCGTTGGCCACGCCCATCACGACGCCCCGCTTGCCCTGCATCAGGTTGCCGCGCGCCGGAAGCGCGGTATCGGCCGGGCTGGTCTTGGACAGGGCGTCGTCCGGCATGGGAGCAACCTCAACAGGGGGGTGGAAGGCAGCGGGTGGAGGGTCGTCGCACAGCGGGGCGCAACGGAGCAAGAGGCCTCTTGTCCCGGGACAAAAGGTTCCGGCACATTGCGCCCGCGCCAGGAGTAATGCCATGCCCGACACCCCTGTTTCCGAGCAACGCGGAATAGCCGACGCGGCCGACCCCTTGCTCCTGTTCGAGGCCTGGATGGCGGACGCCGTGCAAACCGAGCCGAACGACCCCAACGCCATGACCGTCGCCACCTGCACGCCGGGCGGCATGCCCTCTGCCCGCATTGTCCTGCTCAAAGGCTTCGATGCGGCGGGCTTCGTTTTCTACACCAACAAGCAAGGCCGCAAGGGCGCCGAGTTGCTGGTGAACCCGCATGCCGCGCTGCTGTTCCATTGGAAAACCCGGCAGCGCCAAGTCCGCATCGAGGGCGTCGTCCAGCACGTCACCGACGATGAGGCCGACGCCTATTACAACAGCAGGGCACGCGTCTCCCGCTTGGGCGCTTGGGCCTCCGACCAATCCCGGCCGCTGCCGTCCCGGGCCGAGCTGGAGCGCCGCGTGGCCGAGTACGACGCGCGCCACCCCGGCGACGCCATTCCGCGCCCGTCGCACTGGTCCGGCTTCCGCGTGGCGCCGGCCAGCATCGAGTTTTGGCAGGACATGCCATACCGCCTGCACGACCGCCGGGTTTATACCCGGACCGGGCAGGGCTGGAGCATTGGAGCCTTGTACCCCTAAGGCACCGTGTATCCCTGGGCTTTGTGGAACCATGTTACCGTCCTGTGGCAACGATACGTAAGGAGGCGAGCGCCATGCCGATTCGCAAGCTGCTGCTGCCGCTGACCGGCACCGCCGCCGGAGAGTCCGCGCTCACCACCGCGTTGATGGTCGCCCGCGCCTGGAACGCGCACCTGACCGCGCTGCACGTCCGCGTTGACAGCCGCGACGTGGCGCCCCTGGCCGGCGAGGGCCTGTCCGGCGCCATGATCGAGGAGATGATGTCGGCCACCGAACGGGAAAGCAGCGACCGCAGCACCGCCGTCCGCACCATGTTCGACCGCTTCGTCCAAGAACACGGCGTGGTGGTCGCCGAGCCGCACGCCGGCGCCGGCGCCACCGCCAACTTCGCCAGCGTGACCGGCCGGGAGGACGACCTGGTGGCGCAGCTCGCGCGCCTCACCGACCTCACCGTGGTGCCTCACCCCGAGGCCGGTGACGACGTGTCCAGCAGCGATGCCCTGCACGCCGTGCTGTTCGACAGCGGCCGCCCCGTGCTGATTGCCCCGCAAACCGCGCTGCCTACCATCGGCGCCCGCGTCTGCATCGCCTGGAATGGCACGGCAGAGAGCGCCGCCGCGGTCCAGGCGGCAATCCCCTGGATGCAACGTGCGTCGGCGGTGCGCATCCTCAGCGCCGACGAGTACCAGCGCCGCGGTCCCGGCGCGCCGGAGCTGGCCAGCTATTTGGCGCTGCATGACATCCAAGTCGAAATCGCCCAGTTCCGCCCGCTGGACCGCGAGGTGGGCCGCGGCCTGCTGACCGCTGCGCGGGAGTTCGACGCGGACTTGCTGGCGATGGGCGCCTACTCGCACTCCCGCCTGCGCCAGCTTATCCTGGGCGGCGTGACCCGCCACGTCCTGGAGCACGCGGCGTTGCCGGTGCTGATGAATCGATAGCAAGTCGGTTCGGTTCGTTGTGGCTATTGGACGGCAACTGCCCTACGCTTGCCATACTGACATCCTAGGCTGACCAATGAACCCGCCGTAAACGGCTGGCGTCTGTCCCCAAGGGCTAGGAGTTCCTCATGCGACTAATGGCGGCCGTGACGATTGGATTGATGATTTCCGGGCCGCTGGCGGCCCAGGACCTTGGCAACATCCTGCGTGACCAGGTGCTGCCTCGCCTAGCGCCCGGCCAGAACGATCCGAACCAGCAGAACCGTGAACGCGACGCCTACGAGCGCGGGCGCCTGGACCAGGAACAGGCCCGCCGCGACGCGAACCGCCGCCAGGACAATGACGGACGCCGCGAGACGCGTGGCTACGACGACCGGCGAGGGGACAACCGGCGGGATGACCGGTCCCGGGGAGACCGTGACTTCGAGGACCGCCGCCGTGGGGACGCCGACCGCCGCACCGAGGATCGCCGCCGTGATGCCGAGGACCGCGCCCGCTCCTACAACAACCACTGACCGCACGATCAGGGCGGACGCTACGGCTCCGCCCGCAGCCGGAACAGCCGCGTCGCGCGTATGGTTCGGTCCTCGAGTTCAAGCGAGGTTGGAACGACGTACTCGGCCATCAGGACCAATCCCCCGTCCGGCAGGTAGGCCCGGCCGGGGTCGGCCATCCAGACCTCGCACACCTGGGCCATCCCGCGCAGCCACGGCATGATGTGCCGGGTCATGGGCGCTTCGTAGCACACGTCGCCGCATAGAATGAGGTCCCACCGGCATGGCTGCCCGACCACGTCGCTGGCCAGGGCCGTGACCGTCACGCCGTTCGCCGCGGCATTCAACCCAATCGCCGCGACCGCCAGGGCGTCAATCTCCGCCGCCTCCACCGACGCCGCGCCGGCCCGGGCGCACGCGATGGACGCAATTCCGCAGCCGGCCGCGAAGTCCAGCACCCGGCGGCCACGGACCAGCCCCGGATGATCCAGCACGTGGCGGGCAATGGCCTGGCCGCCGGGCCAGGCGAACGCCCAGAATGGCGGATCGACGTTCGCCTGTTCCAGCCAGGCCTCGCTCGCCTGCCAGATCGGCGTGATCTCGGTCGCCAGATGCAACGCGATCTCTGGCGTGAGCGGGGCATGGGCCAGCACGGTATGCGACCGGATGAATGCGGCCGTCACATCCAGCCCAACAGGATCGCCGCGCCGACCGTGAGGCCGACCTCGCGGTTCCGGTGGAACCGTCGCAGGCAGCCTGCCGGGTCGTTCACGTCAATCGTCCAGACCTGCCACGCCAGCAACGCGGCTGGCACGGACAGGGCGGCGTAGAACAGGGCGGACAGCCCGGCGAGCCATCCGGCCAGCGCCAGCATCCCAACCATGGCCGCGTAGCACGCCGCCAGGAACGTTTTGGTGTGCCTGGCGAACAACCGCGCCGTGCTGCGCACCCCAATCAGCGCGTCATCCTCGCGGTCCTGATGGGCATACACCGTGTCGTACCCCAGTATCCACGCAAATGCCGCCGCATAGAGCGCCAACGCCGCCGGCTCGATCCGCCCGGCCGCCGCCGCGTACCCCATCGGGGCGCCCCATCCAAAGGTCAGGCCCAGCACGGCCTGGGGCCACCAGGTCACCCGCTTCGCTAGCGGATACAGCGCGACCAGCGCCAGCGACGCCACGCCGAGCGCCTGCGCCAACCCGTTCAGTTGCAACAGGATCAGCAGCCCCATCCCCAGCAACGCCGCGAGGAACCCGGTCGCCTGCCGCATCCGCAGCGCGCCGCTGGCCAGCGGTCGTAGGGCGGTGCGCGGGATAAGCCGGTCCAGGTCCCGGTCCCACATGTCGTTCACCACGCACCCGGCCCCGCGCATGACAACGCTGCCAAGCGCGAACAGCAACACGAGCCATGCCCCCTCCCATGTCGGCGGCCGGGCCAGCGCAATGCTCCACAGGCCGGGCAGGAACAGCAGCCAGGCGCCGATGGGCCGGTCCAGCCGCGCCAGCACGGCGTAGGGCCGCCATCCCAAGGGCAGCCGCGCCACCCAGCCTCGCAGGTCGATGTCCGTCCAAGCCGCGTCCGCCATCCCTGCGGTTTAAGGACCCGCTCGCCTTTGCGCTATCCCGCACCTTGAAGGGTGGCTTGACGCGCCCCGGCCATCGACGTTTGTTGTCCCGCCCGGCTTCGGGGTTGATCGCTAAGGACGCCGCCGAACCATGTCCAATCCCGGAGATGCCGACACCACGCCGATCACCTCGGTCCGGCAACTGGCTGACTACATCGCCCAGGGCTGCAAGCCGCCGTCCCAGTACCGCATCGGCACCGAACACGAGAAGTTCGGCTTCTACCATGCGGACCTTTCGCCCCCGCCCTATGAGCCCGCCGGCATCCGGGCGTTGCTGGACGGCATGGTCTCGCAAGACCCCGAGAGCTGGCGCTCGATCCTCGACCACGGCAATCCAATCGGCCTGAAGGGCGCCGGCCGCCACGCTGGCGCATCGATCTCGATTGAGCCGGCTGGGCAGTTCGAGCTTTCGGGCGGCCTGATGCCAACGCTACATGACGCCAAGCGGGAGTTCGACGACCATTTCCGCGCGGTCCGCGCCGCCGCCGCCCCGCTCGGCCTCGGCTTCGCCCCGCTCGGCTTCCACCCGACCTGCAGCCGGGCCGCCATGCCGTGGATGCCCAAGAGCCGCTACGCCATCATGCGCCGCTACATGCCGCTGGTCGGCCAGTACGGCCTCGACATGATGCAGCGCACGTGCACCGTGCAAGTCAACCTGGACTACTCGTCCGAAGCGGACATGGCGCAGAAGCTGCGGGTGTCCCTTGCCCTGCAGCCCGTCGCGACCGCGCTGTTCGCCAACTCGCCCTTCATGGAGGGCCGGCCCAGCGGCTTCCTGTCCACCCGGGCCCAGGTATGGACCGACACGGACAACGCCCGCTCGGGCATGCCCGCCGCCATGTTCGAACCGGGGTTCGGCTTCGAGCGCCACGTCGAATGGCTGCTTGACGTCCCGATGTACTTCGTCGAGCGCGACGGCGTTTACCAGGACGTGGCCGGCGAGTCGTTCCGCGAGTACATGGCCGGCAACCGTCCCGGCATCGGCGATAGCGTCGCCACGATTGGCGACTTCGCCGACCATATGACCACGGCCTTCACCGATGTCCGGCTCAAGCGCTTTCTCGAGATGCGCGGCGCTGACGCGGGCCGCCCGGATATGATGTTGGCGCAGAGCGCCTTGTGGGTCGGCCTGCTGTACGATGCCGCCGCGCTGGCGGCAGCCGATGCGTTGGTCCGCCAGCATCCGTGGGACGCCTACCGCGAGGCCCGCGCCGCGGTGCCCCGGCTAGCCCTGGGCGCTCCGTGGGGCAAGGGCACCCTGCGCGACCTGGCCCAGGACGTTGCCGCAATCGCCCGCGACGGCCTCCGCAACCGTGCCCGCCGGGACGAATCCGGTGATGACGAGGCCAAATACCTCGATCCGCTGTCTCCTATTTTGGCCGGCGGGCCTACCCAGGCTGAATATTGGCTGGCCCGCTACCACCAAGCCTGGAACGGCGACGCCAGCCAAATCTTCAGCGAATCAGCACTGTAACATCAAAGGGCGGTGCATTTCCCGCTATTGGTTTCGATAAAACAGCAGATCGAATCATAAAACGGCATAATCATGTTGCACACAGGCGTTAGTTTCGCGGTAAAGTGATCTATGATGATCAGCTCCCCAGTTGCGACGCACGCACGCGAAGCCAGCGTCACCCGAGACGCGGTCGTAATCCGGCTACGCCTGATTGGCCAAATGGAGGCGTGGACCCTTACGAGCGAGAGCGTCTTGCCTCCAGGGCGCAAAACGCGCGCCTTGCTGGCGATCATCGCCCTGTCCTCGCCCCGCCCGGTGCTCCGCTCCCGCCTAGCCGAGCTGCTATGGAGCCGGCGTCCGGAAGAACAGGCCCGCGCTTCATTGCGGCAGGAAATCCACCGGCTGCTTGAGGTGCTGTCCCCGGCCGGCCAGGATATCCTGTCCATCAACCGGGACAGCCTGGCGCTGCGCCCCGGCGTCGTCTGGGTCGACGTGGAGGAGGTGCTGCGCGCGACCACCACCCACCCGGCCTCGCTCGCGCTGCTGGATAGCGAGTTGCTGACCGAGCTTGATGACGTGGACCCGGCGCTCGATGTCTGGCTGGCCACGGAGCGGGAGCGCCTGCGGGACCGTGCCCGCGGCGTGGCCGAGGCACTGCTGCAGGAACAAGTCACGCCCGACACCCTCATCTCCGTCGCCCAGCAACTGCTGTCCATCGACCGCGCGCACGAGGGTGCCTGGCGTGCCCTGATGCGCGCCCACGCCGAACGGGGTGAGCGTGGGATGGCTATCCAGTGCTACGACCGCTGCCGCATGGCGCTTGCGGACCTGCTGGACGCTGTCCCCTCGCCCGAGACACAGAACCTGTTGGCCGAAATCCGCAGCGGCAAAAGCGTTCGCCCAGCCGCTAACGCCCCGGTGTTGGAGGTTCGGCTAGACCCGCACCCGTCGGCCATCCGCGGCGGCGCCAAAGTCGGCGTGCTGCCGCTCACCATGGTCGGCACCGACGAGACCGAAGCGCATTTGGCGCTGGGGTTGGCGGAGGAAATCACCTCGGCGCTCGCGCGGTTCCGTTGGATGTTCCTCGTGTCCAGCTCCTCAATCGCCCAGTTCGTCCAGGACACGCGGGACGACTCCGCGCTGCGGCGCACCTTCGGCCTGGATTTCGCGCTCGACGGCTCCATCCAGCGCGTCGGCAAGCGGCTCCGCATCACGCTCCGCCTCGTGGACTTGCGGGACGGCAACCAGGTCGTGTGGGCCCGCCGCTTTGATCGCCAGACCCATGACCTGCTGACCTTGCAGGACGAGGTCGCGGCCGAGGTGGTCGCGCAGATCGACCCGGAAATCCTGCTGATCGAAAGTCGCCGGGCCTTGCATCGTCCGCCACAGGACACCAACGCCTACGACCTCCTGCTCCGGGCGTTGCCCAGCATGACGCGGCTGGAACGCGGCCATTTCCTCCAGGCCGGCGCCCAGCTTCGCCAAGCCATCGAACTCGAGCCGGACTACGCCGCGGCGCACGCTTGGTACGCCTGCTGGCTGCACTTCCTGGTGGGTCAGGGCTGGGCTGACGACGCTAACGCCTCCCTGGCGGATGCAGCCAGGCACGCTGAACGCGCTATCACCTTGGACCCGCAGGACGCCAAGGGCTTCGCCATCGCCGGCCACATCCGAGCCTTTTTGCATCACCGGCTGCAGGAGGCCGCCGTCCTGCATGAGCGTGCCCTGGCGCTTAATCCCAACCTGGCGATGGCGTGGGCGTTCAGCGGCACAACACAGGTCTACATGGGAAACTGGGACGAAGGCGAACGCCGGTTGCTGCGCTACAAGCAGCTTTCGCCCATGGACCCCAATGCGTTCCACTATGATGTCGCCTTCAGCGTGATCGCGCTGATGCGCCGTGATTACGAAGGAGCCGTCGCAGCGGGCCGGTCAGTCAGCACGATGAACCCGGCGTACTCTGCCGCTTGCAAGCCCTACCTCGCCGCGCTCGGCCACCTCGGCCAGACGCAGGAGGCTGCCGTCGTCCGCCGCCGGCTGCTCGCAATCGACCCAGGCTTCACCGTCCGCAGCCACTTGGAAGCGAGCCCGTTTGCGCGCCAGCAAGACCGTGACCACTTCGCGAACGGCCTTCGCCTCGCCGGCGTTGCCGAAGGCGAACACGGCCTGAGCTGGTCGCCTTAAAGGCAACGGGACCAAACGAGGCTTGTCGTTACGCCCTAGTGGTCTGAACCTGACGCTTGGTTCCCAAGGGTTAGGCGACTCGGTCTACCAAACAAAGGGCTAGTGGTGCAAATCTGACGGTTCTTTCCGTTAGATTTGCACCACTAGCGTCGGGACCGGGACGGCCAAATAAGCCTGTCTCAGCGCGAGCGAAGCACCGCGGCTGATCGCACGGTATCTTTGGATGTCTCAAGCCCGCGTAGAATCGCGTCAGCCAGGGCTTTGGCTAAGCAACGATAACCCTGGTCGTTGTGATGCACTCCATCCGACGACAGGAACTGCGCGTATGGAAAGCCTTCCTGTTGCCACTGGTCCATCAGGCGGCCGCGTTCGAATAGCTTAGTGCCAGTTTGCGCCGCAACGTCCGCCAGTGCCTTGGCAATACGAATGTGATCGGGCGACGCCAGGATCGCAGGCGCACGCTGGTTGTCCATTAAAACAACATCAACGCCGGCTTTCTTCAAGCGCTCAACCCCGTGCGTGACCAAGTCGTGGAACACCTCAGGATGAACCCGGCGCATGGCGCCGTTCGCACCCACCTGTAAAATCACCAGCGTCGGCTGCGCATTGAGCACATCCCGGTCCAGCCGGGCCACCATCTCCGCCGCGTCCTGTCCGCCAATGCCGCGGTTCAGCACCGCCACATGCGCCTGCGGCAACGCAGCCGACAACTCCGCCTGGAGTATCGCGGGGTAGCTGTGCGCAACGTCCGTCGCGTGCACGCCCTGCGTTGATGAGGACCCGATTGCCACGATCGTGACCTCGGCGCCGCGCGCCAGCGCCGCGCTCGTCACCGGCAGCGGCAACGGCGGCATCGTGCTTGCGGGACAACTGTCCTCGGCCCACGCCAGCCCGGGCAGGGCCATGAGAATGGCCGCGAGCATGAGCAGCCAGTGGCGGATTGACATGCTTGCGGCTATGTCGCCGTTCCGCCGACGGTCAACCCAGACATCCGAAGCGTTGGCTGCCCCACGCCCACCGGCACGCCTTGGCCGTTCTTGCCGCAGGTGCCTATGCCCGCGTCAAGTCCCGGGTCATTGCCGATCATGTCAATTTTCAGCAGCGCGTCCGGCCCGTTGCCGATCAGCGTCGCTCCCTTGACCGGCGCTGTCACGCGCCCGTCCTCGATCAAGTAGGCCTCGCTGGCGGAGAACACGAACTTGCCCGAGGTGATGTCCACCTGTCCGCCGCCGAAGTTCACGGCATAAAGCCCTCGCTTGACCGACTGGATCATCTCCGCCGGCTCAGCCTGTCCGCCCAGCATCACCGTGTTGGTCATGCGAGGCATCGGGGCGTGCGCATAGCTCTGCCGCCGGCCATTTCCGGTCGGTCTCATGCCCATCAACCGCGCGTTCAGCCGGTCCTGGATGAAGCCGGTCAGAACTCCATCCTCGATCATCACCGTACGCCCAGACGGCGTGCCCTCATCATCCACGGTGAGGCTGCCACGGCGATCCGGCATGGTGCCGTCGTCCACCACCGTCACGCCCCGGCTCGCAATTCGCTGACCCATGAGGCCGGCAAAGGCCGAGATTTTCTTGCGGTTGAAGTCGCCTTCCAGTCCATGGCCAATCGCTTCATGGAGCAGGATGCCCGGCCAACCCGGTCCGAGCACCACGGGCATCTCGCCAGCCGGCGCGGGACGAGCGTCCAGGTTCACCAACGCCTGGCGCAGGGCTTCGTCGGCCGCGTGGCGCCAAAACGCCTCGTCCATCAACGGGCCATAACCCAGGCGTCCCCCGGCGCCATGGCTTCCGCTTTCGCGACGGCCATTCTGCTCGACTACGACGGACACGTTCAGCCGGACCAACGGCCGTAGGTCCGCCACCCGGGTCCCATCCGCCCGCAGGATTTGCACTGCCTGCCACTCGCCTAGCAGCGATGCCATGACCTGCTTGACCCGGGGGTCGCGCCCGCGCGCATAGGCGTCGATTGAGGCCAGCGTTGCTGTCCGGTCAGAAAACTCCGAGCCGGCCAACGGGTTGGCGTCCGAGTACAGGCGCGCATTGCTCAACCGTGGCGCCGCGGCAGCCTCGCCAGATCGTCCGGCCCGCACGGCAGACACCGTTGCGGCGGCACGGCCCAACGCTCCGGCCGATACTTCGCCAGCATGGGCATACCCGGCCTCCTCGCCCAGTATGGCACGCAACCCAAAGCCCAACTGGGTGTCGAACGCGGCGCTGCGTATCCGCCCATCTTCCAGGCTCAAGGCCTCGCTCTCGCGGTACTCGAGGAACAGCTCGCCATCGTCCATGCCCCCGAGCGCGCTCTCGACAGCCGTCGCAGCCTCGTCGCGGCTGAGGGTGCTACCCGGGTGTTCAAAGAACAGGGCGTCGGTCACGGCAAGGGGGGACGGGATCATCCAGGCATCCTTCGGACGGCTTCAGGCTGAAACAACGCGGGCGGCGGGCAATAGCATCGCTGCGGTCGTTCCCGCGCCGGGTTCACTGCGCAACAGCAGTTCGCCGCCATGGGCACGCATCAGGGCACGGCTGATATACAGTCCGAGGCCTGGTCCAGTAAACCGTTCCGTGGCTCCGTGTTTGACCTGCGTGAACGGTTCGAAAATCCGGTCTAAATCATGCTCCGCAATGCCAATGCCCGTATCGGACACCTGGAGCAACAAGTTCCCGTTCTCGTGGAGGTTCACGTCGATGCACACTGATCCCATAGCTGGCGTGAACTTGACAGCATTCGCGACCAGATGCTGAAGCACCTGCCGCAAGCGCCGTTCGTCGCCACGCACGCTTGGCGCCGCTGGAAGGTGAGCAGTCAGCACGACCTCCGCTGCGGCTGCCCCCGCGTCGGCCTGCTGGACACAGGCCTGCACGAGTTGCCCCAGGTCAACCAGCTCATCCGCAAGCTCGAAACGCCCAGCGTCCAGGCGTGCAACGTCCAGGATCGTGTCGACCATTAGGAGCAGTTGCCGCCCGGCACTGTTCACCTCCTGGGCGGCCGCCGCAATCGGCTCCGGTTCTAGTCTATCCGGCCGTGAAGACCGCACGGCTTGGCCCACCTTATCCGATGCGGAACGCCAGATCGCATCCGATTGGCTGATGGTGGTGTTGAGCGGGGCACGGAGTTCATGGCTCATCGCGGCAAGGAAGCGCGATTTTGCTATGTTGGCTGCCTCTGCGGCCGTTTTTGCGACGCGCAACGCCTCCTCAGCCTGCTGGATGCTGGTCACATCTGTGTAGGTGGTGACGAAGCCTCCATCGGGAGTTGGATCGGACCGCACCTCCAACACGCGCCCGGTGCGGGTATAGCGCCGGTCCTGATGCGACCTGCTTCGGTCCCGGCGCCGCAGGGAGTCCGCCAATGCGCGTCCAGCCAGACCCTCGCCCAGATTGCCCCGTGCCAGCGCGCCATCGATTACCTCGTCCAAGGTGCGGCCCGACACGATCAAGCCCGGCTCCGCGTTGAGCATTTCCACCACGACTGGGTTGCTCTCGACAACCCGGCCATCCCGATCCCACAGGATGATGCCGTGACGAATGCTTGAGAGCATGGCCTTCATGTTCTTGGCTTGCCGAACCAGCTCCAACTCGGATGTAGCGAGGGATGTCACGCCGCAACCACGCCGCGTTGCGCGCCATCGGTCCAAATGCGTCTGCCCTCGCGCAACCCCGGAGGGCCTAACTCATTCAATGCTCCGGCCTTGGATGCGGCTAGGTCCAATCCGCGGCTGCATGTGCATCGCCACAAGCGCCGCGGTCAGCACAATGACCGCCATCGCCTGGTGCGCCGTCCCGAGGGCAACAGGCACCACCCAGAGCAGGGTGAGCACGCCAAGCGTATATTGCAGCAGAACAGTGCCGCCGAGCGCCAGCAGCGCGACCCGCATCCTACCAACTGCGCCATGCAGCAGGCCCCATCCACAAGCAACAAGCGCCAAGATGCCCGTCATCGTTGCCAAGATCCGGTGGTTGAACTGCACGCTTGTAACATCTTCTGTAAAGTTTCGTAAGAGGGGCCGCAACGCACCATAACCCTCTGGCACCAGGCGTCCGTCCATCAGTGGAAAGGAGTTGTAGGTGAGGCCCGCCTTCAGCCCAGCCACGAAGCCACCCGCCAAGATCGTGAGCGCCACGGCCGCCAAAGTCGCGCGAACCAACCAGCGCAGGCCCGGAACCGCGGCCGGCTCAGCCTGGCCAGCCTCCGTGCGCCAGAGCGTAAGCGCCGTCCAAAGGATCGCGGCATAGAGCGCCAGCGCCAATGACAGGTGGACCACCAGCCGGTATGGCGAAACCGAGGTGCTGTCCGCCGTGAAGCCACTCGCGACCATGAACCAGCCGACGGCGCCCTGCAGGCCGCCGAGCAAGAACAAACCTGCAAGCCGTATGCCCAGTCGGCGATTGATGTGGCCCCGCACGGCAAACCAAATCAACGGCGCCAGGAACGCCAAGCCGATCAGCCGGCCCCAAAACCGGTGGCCCCACTCCAGCCAGAAAATCCCCTTGAAGCCCTCCAGCCCGAACCCTTGGTTGACCAGCGCATACTGCGGGATTTGCTGGTACAAGGCATAAAGGCGCTGCCACTCCGCCTCGGACAACGGTGGCAGGGCGCCGCGCAACGGCGCCCACTCCATAATCGACAGGCCCGATCCGGTCAGGCGGGTGGCGCCGCCCAGCGTAACCATCACCCATAGCATCGCGCACATGCCGAATAGCCACAGCGCGACCGGGCGCGTTGTGCGGACCCGATCCGGACGTTGGCCTGCTACGGTCTGAACGGTGTCGAACGGCATGGCCAGACCTTACCCCTAACATGTAAACAGAACCTATATCGGATGCGACCTTGCGAGCCTGCTGCGCCGAATGCTACCGCGCACGCCAATGCCGAGAACCCCACCCGCGCCACCAGACCTGCTAATGGGCGCAACCAGCGATATAGGCGAGCCGGCCGTGCTGTCAGCGCTTTCACCGTCATCGCCAGTCCTGGTGTCGGTGGTGGTGCCCGTGCGCAACGAAGGCCCCAATATCCGCCCGCTCATTCTTGAGATCAGCCAGGCGCTCGCCGGCGTGCGGCACGAGATCGTCTACATTGATGACGGCAGCACCGATGGCACGCCTGACGCGCTCCGGCACGCCGCCGCCGAGTGGCCCGGCGTTCTCGTGCCGCGCCGCCACTGCGCCGGGTATGGCCAGAGCGCCGCCATTGTGACCGGTGTCCGCGTCGCCCGGGGCGAGTGGATCGTGACCCTGGACGGCGACGGCCAGAATGACCCGGCCGACATCCCAGCCCTGTTCGCCGCCGCGCGCAACAATGACGGCAGCGCCGGGCCATTGCTGGTCGCCGGGCATCGGACACGCCGCCGCGACGCCTGGATCAAGCGCCAGTCCTCGCGCGTCGCCAACACGGTCCGCGTTGCGCTGCTGCATGACGCGACGCCGGATACGGGGTGTGGCCTCAAGCTGTTCCGCCGGGCCGCATTCCTTGAGCTGCCGCACTTCGATCACATGCACCGCTACTTGCCGGCGCTGTTCATCCGCGCCGGCGGACGAGTGGTGTCGGTGCCGGTCAACCACCGTCCAAGGACCCAGGGGCGCTCCAATTACGGCACGCTGGACCGGCTATGGGTCGGGCTGTTCGACCTGGTGGGCGTGTTCTGGCTGCAACGGCGCTGGAAACGGCCGCAAGTCGAGCCGCTATGAGGGTCTGGCTGCGAGCCGCCGTGAAGCCAACCCTGTTGGTGGCAAGCCTGGTGGCGGCCGGTTTGGCGCTGCGCGGCCTGGGATTAGACGAAGGCGTGGAGGCCGCTGGGAAGCACGGGCCAGCGACTTTCGTGGCCCTGTCAGCTGTTGCCTGCGCGGTTGGCGTTCCCCGGCAGGTCGTGGCCTATGCCGGCGGCCTAGCATTCGGCTTTTGGCCCGGCGCACTCCTGGCGCTTACAGCAGAAGGCCTGGGCTGCGCGGTTGACTTTTTCTGGGCCCGTCTCATTGTCCGAGGCTGGGCGTTGCGCTGGCTCAACCGGACCGGGGGAGGGCGATTGGATCGGCTGGACCGTTTCCTGCGCGCCAACGCGTTCACGGCCACGCTGACGCTGCGGCTATTGCCGTTCGGCAACAACATCGTGCTCAATATCATAGCTGGTGTCTCAGGCGTAGCGGCGCTCCCGTTCCTTGCGGCGTCCGTGCTGGGTTATATCCCCCAAACCGCAGTGTTCGCCTTGCTTGGCGGCGGCATGCGCGTGTCGCAGGGCATACAGGTGGCACTGGCAGCCGGGCTGTTCTGCGCATCGATCGGGCTAGGCGTGCTGCTGATGCGGCGTCGCCCAATTCCAGGCTGACAGCCTCGGTTAATGGAGCGTCAGCAAGGTTGGCGTATGCCGCACCGACGCAGGCCGTATCGAGCCGCCGGTGGCGACGCGGATGGAGTGCAGCCGCCCATCCAGTTCGCGCGCCCAAAAGCTGAGGAAACGGCGCAACGTGGGGAATTCCGGTGCGAGGTCCAGGTCCTGCCAAACATAGGTCTGCAGCAGGGCAGGGTGGTCAGGAAGGCAGTAAAGGATCTCGGCGGTGGTGAGGCGGTAGTCCCTGAGTTGCAAAGCCAGGCTCATGCTTCGTCCTTTCTCCGGTCCAGGCGGCACAGCGCCCAGATTAGACTGCCACACTAACGGTGCCGCAAAAGACAAACAATCGTGTGGTTACAACGCGTTAGCACTCAACGACAACCTGTGCTGCTTTTGCCTTGACGGCCATGCCGCAACCGCCTAGATCGCTGGCACTCTCTGAGCGAGAGTGCTAAATGCCTGGTTACGGGCGAACGCGACAATCGACGCTTTAAGGAGCGATTTGCATGAAGTTCCGTCCCTTGCACGACCGGATCGTGGTCAAGCGCATCACGGCTGAAGAAAAGACTGCCGGCGGCATCATCATTCCTGACACCGCCAAAGAGAAGCCGATGGAGGGCGAGGTCATCGCCGTCGGCGCCGGCGCCCGCAACGAGCAGGGCGCCATCGTTGAACTGGACGTGAAGGCCGGCGACCGCGTGCTGTTCGGCAAGTGGTCCGGCACCGAGGTGAAGCTCGATGGCGAGGAGCTCCTGATTATGAAGGAGAGCGACATCATGGGCATCATCGAAGGCTCGGCCGCCACCGCCAAGGCCGCCTAAACCAATAATAGCATAGAGGAAAATACATATGGCAGCTAAAGACGTACGTTTCGGCGGCGACGCCCGCCAGCGCATGTTGCGCGGCGTGGACATCCTCGCTGACGCCGTGAAGGTCACGCTCGGCCCCAAGGGCCGCAACGTGGTGATCGACAAAAGCTTCGGCGCCCCGCGCATCACCAAGGACGGCGTCACCGTCGCCAAGGAAATCGAGCTCGGCGATAAGTTCGAGAACATGGGCGCGCAGATGCTGCGCGAAGTTGCGACCAAGACCAACGACGTGGCCGGCGACGGCACCACCACCGCGACCGTGCTGGCGCAGTCCATCGTGCGCGAGGGCGCCAAGGGCGTTGCCGCCGGGCTGAACCCGATGGACCTGAAGCGCGGCGTCGATGCGGCCGTCACCGCCATCGTGGCCGAGCTCAAGGCGCGCACCCGCAAGATCACCACCGAGGCCGAGACGGCGCAGGTCGGCACGATTTCCGCCAACGGCGAGGCCGAGATCGGCCGCATGATCGCCGAAGCCATGCAGAAGGTCGGCAACGAGGGTGTCATCACCGTCGAGGAGGCCAAGGGCATGGAGACCGAGCTGGATGTCGTTGAGGGCATGCAGTTCGACCGCGGCTACATCTCGCCGTATTTCATTACCAACGCCGAAAAGATGGTTGCCGAGCTGGAGCAGCCATACATCCTGATCCACGAAAAGAAGCTGTCCGGCCTGCAAGCCATGCTGCCGCTGCTGGAGACCGTGGTGCAGTCCGGTCGTCCGCTGCTGATCATCGCCGAGGATATCGAGGGCGAGGCGCTGGCCACGCTGGTGGTGAACAAGCTGCGCGGCGGGCTGAAGGTCGCGGCCGTGAAGGCGCCAGGCTTTGGCGACCGTCGCAAGGCCATGCTGGAGGACATCGCGATCCTGACCGGCGGCCAGGTGATCTCCGAAGACCTCGGCATCAAGCTTGAGAGCGTCACGCTAGCCATGCTCGGCCGCGCCAAGCGCGTGCTGATCGAGAAGGAGAACACGACGGTCGTCGAGGGTTCCGGTTCGAGCGAGGACATCAAGGGCCGCTGCAACCAGATCCGCGCGCAGGTCGAGGAAACCACCAGCGATTACGACCGCGAGAAGCTGCAGGAGCGGCTGGCGAAGCTCGCGGGCGGCGTTGCGGTGATCCGGGTCGGCGGCAGCACCGAGGTCGAGGTGAAGGAGCGCAAGGACCGCGTGGACGACGCCCTGCACGCGACCCGTGCGGCCGTCGAGGAAGGCATCGTGCCCGGCGGCGGTGTTGCCCTGGCGCGTGCGTCCTTGATCCTGGCGCAACTCAACCACGAGAACGAGGACCAGCGCTTCGGCATCGAGATCGTGCGCAAGGCGGTGCAGACGCCGCTCCGCCAGATTGCTGAGAACGCTGGTGAGGACGGCGCCGTCATCGCTGGCAAGGTGCTGGAAAACGGCGACTACAACTTCGGCTTTGACGCACAGAACGCCGAGTTCAAGGACATGGTGGCCGCCGGCATCATCGACCCGACCAAGGTTGTCCGCACGGCGCTGCAGGATGCGGCTTCGGTGGCAAGCCTGCTGATCACCACGGAGGCAATGATCGCCGAGCGTCCGGAGAAGAAGCCGGCTGGCGGCATGCCGGGTGGCGGCGGTGGCGGCATGGGCGGCATGGGCGACATGGACTTCTAAGCCTCAGTCGTTCGAACATGCTGGGAAGGGGCGGGCTGTCGGGTCCGCCCCTCTTTCGTTGCGGTTCAGCCGATATCGTTTCATTTGACACTTTTCCGTATATCTGCGCCCATGCGTAACCAGTCGTGTTTTTGACTAGCCTTGCTGCGCTTCCGCCTTGCTTCGGGTGCCCACAAGCCGTCCAAAGGCCCGATTGCTATGCTGCCCGCGCTGTTGTGGGCGGCTATGACGGAGAGCGACGCAGTTATGGCGACCGGCACGGTAAAATGGTTCAATACAACCAAAGGCTTCGGCTTCATCATGCCGCAGGACGGCAGCAAAGATGTGTTCGTCCACATCACTGCCGTCCAGGCAGCCGGACTGCGTGGCCTCGATGAGGGCCAGGCCGTCAGTTTTGACGTTGTCATGGAACGCGGCAAGGCTGCTGCCAGCAATCTCAAGCTCGCTTAACTTTCCACCCACCCAACGCGCGGCATGTCCATGCGTCCTAGGAGTTCACTAGAATGGCTGTAGGCACCGTGAAGTGGTTTAATGCCACCAAGGGTTTTGGCTTCATCATGCCGCAGGACGGCAGCAAGGATGTGTTCGTCCACATCACTGCCGTGCAGGCCGCTGGCTTAAACGGCCTGAACGATGGCCAGAAGGTCAGCTACGAGGTTGCGATGGAGCGCGGCAAGGCCGCTGCCACCAACCTCAAGCTTGCCTAGTCCGCAAGGGACCGTCCGGACCTGGACGGTCCCCAACAGAATTAGCCGCCTGTCCAAGACGCTGCGCTGTAGCCAGCCGTTAGCGCCTCATCCGTTCGGCTTACGGGCGTCACATTGGTGGCGCCCGTTTTTTGCATGATTTGGGCAACTTGGTCTGCCTGCTCGGGACTGGTGGTGCGTACCGCCAGGATCAACCGGCCCTCCGCGCCGCGTCTGTCGCGCTCTGCGACTTGCGCTTTGTCAGCGGCTTGGCCCACGGTCTCAGCCGCCGCCGCCCCGCCCAGGCCAACCGCTGCGGCGGCTGCAACGGCCAGTCCCGCCGCGCCACCGGTCGCGATTGTCGCGCCAGCCACCGCCACAGCCCCAGCGTAACCCGCCATGCCAGTGCCGAGCGTGCGAAGCTGCGCTTTGTCAGTGCTGTCGGTCGGATTGTCAGCGCCCTCGGTCGGCGTGCCAGACGCGGCCGATGCCTGGTCCTCGGGCAAGCTGAAGTCGGCCCGGTCGTATCCAGCCAGGGTCAGCTCGCCGAGTGCTGCCTGCATGGCGTCATCGTTGGGGAAAAACCCCTGCACTTCCTGCACGGAAGTGCTCAGGGCGGGACCCTGGGCTGAGTCTGATGACGAACCGTCCGTTGTTCCGCTCATGGTGATCTCCTCGGTGTGCGGCGAAAACGCGCGAAGCCAAGGTGGCGTTCCCCCGATTTGTCGCACACAGGCGGTGGGCGTTGCGAGCGGACGGTCACGGAAGGTTTTTTCAGGTAGGCAGCTCGGTACGTTGTTTGGCGGCCGGGCTCAATCCGTAAAGAGCGGCATAGTGCGCCGCGCATTTGCTCCAGCTAAGGTGAGAGCTCATGTGCCGCTTGGCGTTGCGGCCCAGTGTCGCCGCATAGTCTGGAGCCTGCAGCAAATGGACCAGAGCTTGCGACAGGCTGTCGATGGTCGGCTGGACTATCACGCCGCTGACGCCGTGTTCGATCACCTCCGGGATGCCTCCGATGGCACTGGCGACGACTGCTTTGCCCAGGTTCATCGCCTCCAGTACAACGATCGGCAGGGCGTCCTGGAAGGTGATGTGGCAGTATACGTCCGCGAGCGCCATCGGCAGCATTGGATCATCGACGAAGCCGGTAAGGGTCACGCCATCCGTCGTCGTTTGCAGCTTATGTTTGGTCCTGAACTCCTCCCAAAGCGGGCCGTGGCCGACCAGCAGGAACTGCGCATCCGGCACGTCGCGGCGCACCTGGCGAAAGGCCAGCAGCAACTGCTCCGCCCCTTTTATTTTCAATGGATAGTAGAAACGGGTGATTTGGCACACCACCGGCCCCGGCCCTAAGCCATACGAGGTGGCGAAGCAGGCGATTGCTTCCTTGGACGGAACTGTGGCCGGTGGCGGCGCCCCGTAGATGACCTCGACGTTCCGCCGGAGCGGCAACGCGGCGTTGCTCAGCTTGCGGCGAGTGTCCTCTGACACCACGACCACCCGGTCGCACATCGCATACAGCACCCCGGTCAGCGCACGCTTGATCCACGGTTTCCGCTCAGCCGGATCGACATGGACCGTGTGAATGACGCGAGCGCTGCCAAGGGTCACGAACTTCCACAACAGGGCCGCGCACAGCAGTGGCAGGTTCTCGTGATTCTGCACGGCACGCGGCCTAGCTCGGGACAAGGCGCGCACTGCCGTCGCCGCGAACCGCATCTGGCCGTATCGAGTGCTCTGCTCCGCCATGGACATAGCCGGAGCCACCAGCGTGAATGATGTTTCGTGCTCTGCTTTCAACGTTGCCAACAAGCTGCGCACGAACGCCGCAATGCCCCCATTCTCCTGGAGCGGATAGGCCAAAAGCGTGACCACCGGACCAGCTTCGGCGTTTCCATCCTCAGGACCGGGTCGATGCATGAGGCTCCTCCGTTGCGTGTCAAGCGCGCAAGATGCCTGGGCGTTCGTTGTCCGTCGCCAACTTATCGAAGCGTGCCCGGCCCAGCGCCGTCATCCCATGCCTCATGCGGCAGTTGGTGTGTTTGTTACTACGTCGTACAACTGAGCAGGGCTGCAAGGCCCGGCCCAGCTTAGGCCTGTCATCCGGTGCAAGCCCGCCGGGTAACCTCCAGGCGATAGGCTGCGGTCGTCAGCAGGCGCCCTGTCGTCATCAAAGGGATGTTCTTATTGCTAAAATTCGGGAAGCAGGACACATCGCGAAGGCTGCCAGCATATAGCCGTTGATATTACTTTACTCAGCTTAAAAGGGTTTTTACTATGACGACCTAATACGCTCGTTTAACTTTTCGGTAACGTCAAGAAACATCTTTTTTGGGCCTCGCTTGGGGACTCCCATGAAGTGCTCAAGAGCAGTGTTAAGCTCCGAAGGAGTTATGTCAGTCCAACTCCGCTTCGACGAAATCCACCAATCCCACATTCTCCGAAATCCGTACTTCTTTTCAGATGGTAAATGCCACATTGGCAATTTGAGGTCTTCAGCAGTGATGTTACGGTCTTCAAAGTTAGTCCACATTCTCCGGACGATGTCATTGGCCGAGAATTCTGGTATGTCATTCAGTTTTGCGATAATGTTCCAAAAATGCTCTTCCGTTTTGATCGAGTCATCCTCCCAGGCGTTGGCAACCGCGAATGACCATAGCCAATCAATATTGGAGCTGTTTTGAGCGCAAAACTCCCTTGTGATGGCGAGGAACTCTCCCCCGTTATGCCGGACTACAGAGACTTGCTTCTCAAAAACTTCGAAAAGCACCTCCCGCATTTTCTGGACAGACATGCCATTGATAAGGGCATTTCCCTCGTAGTTCTTTTGGTCAGCGGCCTCCAGGGTATATATGAGACATCCGCTGTCGGCTAGACGTTGTTTGAACGGATCGAACGTCGAGCGCCAAACGCAATCGGAGTCCGTTATCACCAGATCGTCGCATATGCCGTTCTGGCCCTGCCACTTGACGATATCAAGCTCGTAGAAAACACTGCCCCACTTCGAAACCGACCCTCTCGGAAGGCGGCGGTTGAGGTCAAGCCTAATCGGTGTCACTTCAAGCGACGCCAGAAGCTCGACCACTTTTGCAGGGGCCACACTACTGATTTCCTGGTCGCAAAATATGATCAGGGGCACTGACGGATTGTGTATTCGCGCTGTTAGGAAATACACTCCGACGCATCGCCAATAAATTTCTTGGAACGAACGATCAGATGACCTGGACCCGGCCGACGGAAAGCTCGTTTCGTTTGATGGGTTATCCAGCGTAAGCCAGGTGCTGATGCCGAGCGATCGCTCCGTTGAAACATTATCCATATTCACCTACGAAATTAGCTCACATGCACCGCTAAAGTCCTTCTTGCTTCAGCATGCCGGGCAAAATTAACAGCAGAACCATGAACTGGGCTTTAGTCACGAACTCGATGAATGGCGTCTGAGTTCGGTTTAGCACAGAACGTGAGCGTTGTGGACATTTACCGAGGCTATGACCAATGCCGGAACGCACTGTTCCAGGCCCGGGCATCCCCACCAGGTCACGCGACCTAAGCCGGCTTGTCCACCCGTTGATGCCGCGCCCGCGTCGCCCGCTCGATCGCCGCGGCCACCAAGGGGTCTAGCCGCAACTCGGCCATCACCAGCTCCAGCATCCGCAGCACTGGCTGCGACGAGCCGCCGCGGTCCGCCGCCACCACCTCGCACGCTAGCGCATACGCCGTCTCGCGCAGCCGTGGCTCCAGCGCCTCGCGGATCATTTGCCCGGCATGCGTCAGGCCGTCATCTTCTCCCAGAAGGTCCACGGCGGCGTCGGTCGCCACCTCCAGCCGCTCGCTGCTGAAATCCTGGAATGCCGGCAGGGTCTGCACGACGCCGGACATGACGCCGATCTCGCGGTCGGTGATGGCTCCGTCGGCGGCGGCCACCAGCACCATGGTGCAAACCAGCGCCTCCTGCGCATCCAGTCCGGTTCGGGCAAGCATGGCATGGTCCTTCGCTGTTCGGCCGGAACCTAACGCAGCCGCGCCGGAAGGCAACCTATGCCTGCGAGAGCGGGCGTTGCAGGAACGCGGCTGTCTCCGCGACCGCCTCCGCCAAGCCCACGCGGCGTACCTCGACCCCGGGCGGGAACGCGGACAGCAGCCGGCTGGGCGTGCGCCGGTCCAGCAGCACGAACACGCCCCGGTCGGTGGCGGATCTCACCAGCCGCCCGAATGCCTGCCGCAGCCGCAGCCGCGCCTTGCTGTCGTCATAGCCGCGTGGGTCCCCGCCAGACAAATGGACCCGGCGTTCCCGGTGCAAGATGTCCGGGCGTGGCCAGGGCACGCGGTCGAACACCACCAGCCGCAGCGCCCGGCCCGGCACGTCCACCCCGTCCCGCATGGCGTCGGTGCCCAGCAGGCAGCTATCCAACTCGGTGCGGAACACGTCCACCAAGGTCGCGTTGTCCATCGCGTCCAAGTGCTGCGCCAATAATTGCAGGCCAGCCTGTTCGAGCTCCGGCGCAATCCGCGCATGCACCGCGCGCAACCGGCTGATGGCCGTGAACAGCCCTAAAGCCCCGCCGCCTGCCGCTTGGAACAACGCGCGGTACGCCGCCGCCAACGGCCCGATCTCGCCAGGGCCCACGTCAGTCACCACGAATGCCCGCGTCTGCGCCGCGTAGTTGAACGGACTCGCAACCGACACGCGCAGTGCGGGCGAGGGCAGGTGTCCGGCGCCGACCCGGGCCTCCGCGGCGGCCCAGGCGGTTTCGGCGTTGCGTTCGCCGGTGTCCGTGAGCGTGGCGGACGTAATCAGCAGGCCATGCGCCGGGGTGGCCAGGATGGTGGCAAACGGCACGGTCGGGTCCAGCCAGTGCCGATGCAGGCCCACGTCGCGGTCGCGTCCCTCCCGCTGGTCAAGTTGCAGGAAATGTACGTGTTCCGGCCGGGCGCCAGGCTCGGGCGGCGGGGCGGACACCGCGCGCAGCATCGCCTGCCATGCCAGCAGCCGGTCGATGGCCCGGCGCTTCACCGACCGGCGCGACGCCTCGATCCGGTTGCGGACGGCGGTGTCCATCTCATCGCCCTCATGCTCGATCTTGTCCGCCAGGCGTTGCACCAGGGTCTGCAACGGCTCGGCGATCCGGCCCAGCGCCCGGCCCAGCGCCTCCGCCGCCGCCGGCAGGCCTGGCTCGACCGGGAGCAGGTCGCACTCGTGCGTGCCCTGCGACCGCGCATCAGGCTCAGCCGCCAAACGCGCCAGGAGCTGCGTGCGGGCCAGGCGCAGGAACGCCTCGGCCGGCGTTCCTGCCTCCTCGCCGGCGCCAAGCCGGCCGGCCCAGCCGGTCGGGGGCAATGCGTGCGCCGCCTGCAACGCCGCATCCAGCGGCGCTTCTAGCAACGGGTTCCCGGACACCAAGTCCTCCAACCGGCGACGCAGGCCGCGCGCGCGGGACCGTCCCCCCTCGGCACCCAGCAGCCACTGGCGCAGCGCGGCGGTCTCAAGGCCGGATAGCTCGGCCGAGAACGCTCCGTCGGCGGCGTCGAATACGTGGTGGCCCTCGTCGAACACGTACCGGCTGGGCACCACGTCGTCGTCCAGCCCGCCCCATGCCGCCTGCGCCATCACCAGCGCATGGTTCGCCACCACCAGGTCCGCCCCACGCGCCCGGCGGATGGTATGCTCGACGAAACAGCGGCGGTAATGCGGACACGCGCCGTGGATGCACTCGCCCCGGCGGTCGGCGATGGCGGGCAGCAACCCCGTGCCGAACAGCTCCGGGAACCAGCCCGGCAAGTCGCCGCCGGCGATGTCGCCATCGACGGTCGCCAAGGCCCAGCGCGCCACCAGCCCGAGCGCCACGGCGCCGCCGGCGCTGATGGAGCCAGCATTGACCTGCTCCTCCATGTTCAGCAGGCATAGATAGTTCTCCCGGCCTTTCCGTACCACCACGCGGCGGCGGCGTTCGGCCGGGTTGGGGAACAGGCGCGACAGCTCGGCGTCGATTTGCCGCTGCAAGTGCCGGGTGTAGGTGCTGATCCAGACCGTGCCGCCGTTGCGTTCGGCCCACAGGCTCGCGGGCGCGACGTAGCCGAGGGTCTTGCCGGTGCCGGTCCCGGCCTCGGCCAACACGATGTTCGGGTCGCCCGGCGCTTCCCGCGCGTCGAATGCCCCAGCGGCGGCGCTGGCGTAGTCGGCCTGGCCGGGCCGCTGCTCCGCATTGGGACCCAACATGCGGGCGAGCCGGGCGCGCGCCTCGTTCGGCAGCACCGGCATGGCGCTTGGCGGCGGGGGAGGGGCCGCATCCTCCCACTCCGGCAACCGCCGCCACACCTTCATCGCGTTGACTGACGGCCCGGCGGCGGGCTTGCCCAGCGCGGACAGCACGACCCGCGCCCAAGGCCACCCAGCCTGGCCCATGCGCGCCGCCAGCCCCGCCGCGTCGGCGTTGAGGGCGTCATCCCGGCTGTCCTCCAAGTGCCGCAGCAGCTCGGCCGCGAAATCCGGCAGCAGCGCAGCCGCGGTTTCGGCGTTCCCCGGCGGCTCGAGGTCGAGCGCCAGCGCCATGCCGCGCGGCGTCGGCGTGACCGGCCGGGCCGGCATCACGAAGGCGAACAACTCGAGCAAGTCCAGGCATGGCACCGCGCGGAGGCCCAGTCGGGCCAGCGTCATGGGCGCGTGCACCAGCAGCGGCGGCGGACCCTGGCGCAACTGGTGCGCGGCCTCGTCCGAGGGCAGCGTCAGCAGCTCGCCATCGGCCGTCATCAGCACGGCGCGGCCATACCCGGCGACGACGGCGGGGGCGTCGGGTAGCAGAAGAGGGGGGTGCCGCTGCATATGAGGATTTATGTATGGCCTTGGTGTAAACGATGGACAATCCCGCTGCCACAGTTGCTCCGTCCGCCCCTGTTCGATTAATCCTAGCGGGTGGCATGACCGTGCGTGTAATCTTTCTAAAATTATAGAATTGCGAGTCAGTTCGATTGACCCGGCATCCCCCTGTTTCTAGCTTGCAACCCATGCTTGAAGCCCTGCGCCGTACCGACGCCCCGCTGCCCAAGGCATGGCCCTTTGAGGAGGCCGCCAAGGTCGCTGCCCGCCTCAACGCGAGCGGCAAGGCCACGGCGCTGTTCGAGACGGGATACGGTCCCTCCGGCCTGCCGCATATCGGCACCTTCGGCGAGGTCGCGCGGACCACGTGGGTGCGGCACGCCTATACCGTGCTGACCGGCCAGCCCAGCCGGCTGCTGGCGTTCAGCGACGACATGGACGCGCTGCGCAAGGTGCCGGACAACGTGCCGAACCGGGACGCGCTGACGCCCTACATCGGCCAGCCGCTCACCCGGGTGCCGGACCCGTTCGGCACCCACCCGAGCTTCGGCGCGCACAACAACGCCCGGCTGCGCGCCTTTCTCGACAGCTTCGGATTTGAGTACGAGTTCGCCTCCAGCAGCGAATACTACGTTGCCGGACGGTTCGATGCGGCCCTGCTGCGCGCGGCGGAGCGGCATGACCAGATTGTCGCCACCATACTGCCGACCTTGGGCGCAGAACGCCGGGCCACCTACTCGCCGTTCCTGCCGCTGCATCCCCGCACCGGCCGGGTCATGCAGGTCCGCATCGACCGGGTGGACCCTGGCGCTGGCACCGTGCAGTGGCAGGACCCCGACACCCAGGAGCGGTTCGAGACGCCGGTCACTGGCGGCGCTTGCAAGCTGCAGTGGAAGGCCGACTGGGCCATGCGCTGGCACGCGCTGGAGGTGGACTACGAGATGTCCGGCAAGGACCTGATCGACAGCGTGACCCTGTCCGGCAAGGTCTGCGCCGTGCTCGGCTCGTTGCCGCCCGTCGGGTTCACTTATGAGCTGTTCCTCGACGAGCACGCGCGCAAGATCAGCAAGAGCAAGGGCAACGGCTTGTCGGTCGAGGAGTGGCTGCGTTACGCGCCGCCTGAAAGCCTGGCGCAGTTCATGTACAACTCGCCGCACCGGGCCAAGCGGCTGTTCTTCGACGTGATCCCCCGCGCCGTGGATGACTACCTGGCCAATGCCGCCAAGCTCCCGGCGCAATCGCCCGAGGACCGCTTGGCCAACCCGGCCTGGCACATCCAGGGCGGGCGCGACGTGGACGCCAGCAGCCCGGTGCCGTTTGGCATGTTGCTCAACCTCGCGAGCGTGGTGAACGCCGACACGCCGGACATGCTGTGGGGCTTCCTGCGCCGCTACAGCCCGGACGCCGCGCCCGGCGCCAGCCCGTTCCTGGACACCTTGGTAAGCTGCGCCGTTGCGTACTATCGGGATTTCGTGCGTCCGGCGAAGCAGTACCGTGATCCGTTGCCGTTCGAACGGGATGCGTTGCTCGACCTCGCCGCCATGCTGCAGGCGCTGCCGCCCGGCGCCGTGCCGGAGGCCATCCAGGACGTGGTGTACGAAGTCGGCAAGCGGCATTCGTTCCCGGACCTCAAGGCTTGGTTCGGCTGTTTGTACCAGGTGCTGCTCGGCCAGGCCGAAGGGCCGCGCTTCGGCGGTTTCATCGCATTGTATGGCGTCCAGGAAACCACGGCGCTGATCGAAGCCCGGACCCGCGCGGACGCCGCCTGATGCTGTTAATGCTGAAGAAGGTTGCCCGGCAGTTGCCGACGCTGATCGGCCTCGTGCTGCTGGTCGGCGCGGTCTATGTCGTGTGGAAGGAGTTCCGCAACCTCAAGATCGCCGATGTCAGGGTGGCGCTGTCCGCCATCCCGCCGCAGTCGCTGGTGCTGGCGTTCATCTGGACTATCCTGTCATACTGGGTGCTGACCTTCTATGACCGTCTCGGCACCATCTATGCCGGGCACAAGGTCAGCTATGCCCGGGTTTCGTTCGCCTCGTTTTGCGCCTACTCCCTGTCGCATAACTTGGGCTTCGCCGCGGTGTCGGGCGCAGCCGTGCGTTACCGGCTGTACGCGCATTGGGGCCTGACGCCGTTCCAGATCGCCAAGGTGGTCGCGTTCTGCAGCCTGACGTTCGGGCTGGGCGGCATGGTCCTGGGCGGCATCATACTGTTCGTCGAGCCGGACGCCGTGCCGTTCTTTGGCGCCATCGTGCCCCGGTGGGGCATGTACCTGATCGGCGCGGCGCTTTGGGGCATCGTCGCGGCCTACGTCAGCCTGTCCCGCTTCGTCGGCACCATCCGGCTGTTCGGCAACGACGTCACTCTGCCGGACTGGCGCATGGCGATCATCCAGGTCACGCTCGCGACCGTTGATGTCGCGGTGACCGCGGCCATCTTCTACCAGTTGCTGCCGGACGCGCCGGGCCTCACCTACCTGCGGTTCCTCGGCGTCTATGTCGCGTCTTATACCGCCGGGCTTGCCGCCAACGTGCCGGGCGGGCTTGGCGTGTTCGACACCGCCATGCTGCTTGGGCTCGAACCATACTTGCAGCCGCCGCAAATCCTGGGCGCCATCGTGGTGTTCCGGCTGTATTACTACATAATTCCGCTGTTCCTGGCCGGGGCAATGTTCGCCGGCAACGAAATCCTGCTGCGTGGCGGCGCGCTGATCCGCACCGGCGCCAGCGCACGGCGCACCCAGGCGCTATCCCGTTGGAGCGAGCCGAGCTTCGCCGTCGGCGCATCCACCGGCGCCGTGGCGCTGTGCGGGGCGTTGCTGCTGGCGATCGGCGTGCTGGACAACCGGCCCGACTTCTCCTGGATCGACCCCGAATTCGCGGAGGTCGCGGCTAATGCAGGCCAGTTCGTCCCCTCATTGATCGGCGCGGCGCTGCTGGTGCTGTCCATCGGCCTGTCGCAGCGCGTCACGCTGGCTTGGGGCGCAACTATCATCATGCTGCTGCTGGCAGCCGGGTTCACCGCCGCCCAGCGGACCGAGCTGTGGGTGCCTGGCGTGCTCGTGCTGGCCGCGGTCCTGGTCGCGCCGTTCCGCGACGCCTATTACCGCCACGCCCGCCTGCTGTCCGGCCCGCTGCGGGCCGGCACGGCGTTGCCACTGGCGGCGCTCGTGATCTGCGTGCTGGCACTCGCCGCGTTCGAGCCGCGCATGCGCAGCCTGTCGGGCAACAGTTGGATTGAAATCGTGCTGTCCCGCAACGTGCCAAACGGCGTCCGGGTGACAGTGGCCATGGCGGTCGGTTTGGCCCTGGTTGCGCTGTGGCGCCTGATCCGGCCCGGCCGCCCCAAGTGGATGCCTTGGGCCGGGGAGGGGCGGCAACGCTACGCCGCTCTTGGTGAGCTGCCGCCAGCCAATGCGGACGGCATGGTCATGGGCGAGTTCGGCCGCGCCGGCATCCCGTTCCGGCGCATCGGCAAGGTCATGCTCGGCCTCGGTGACCCGGCCGGCGCCGTGTCCGACCGGATCTCCGCCGTGTGGAACCTAAGGGACCTCGCGCAGCAGGAGGGCCTGAACCCGGCGGTATGGCGCGCCGGGCCGGGATTGTTGAGCGTCTATGAGGATTTGGGCCTGACCGCCTTGCCGCTCGGCCCGGACGGGCTGCCCTTGCCGGAACAGGAGGGCGACACCCCTATCGTGGGCCAGTACCTGTGCTGCATCGCCGAACGCGACCTGAAACAACTGCTGCCGTTGCTCCCGGCTCTGGCAGGCAAGACGCTGGCGGCGGCTGCGGACTGACTGCCGGGGGCCGAGGCGGTCAGCCCACGTCCGGCCGCCGCAGCACCAGCACCGCCGCCGACATAAGCTGCACCGCCTCGTCCCGCTGGTTCAGCGTCGTGGTGCGCAGCGTCAGCAAGCCGCGCTCCGGGCGGGAGCGGGACAGCCTTTTGTCCATCACCTCGACCTTGGCGCGCAGCTCGTCGCCGGGCCGCACCGGCTGGCGCCACGCTAAGGTATCAATCTGCGCGCCGATCATGCCACCCGGGATGTGGCCCAACACCGCCTCGAGCTGCAGGCGCATGGTGAGGGACGCGGTGTGCCAGCCGCTCGCCACCAGCTCGCCGAACATGCTGTCGCGCGCCGACGCCTCATCCATATGCTGCGGTTGCGGGTCGAACTCGGCGGCGAACGCCACCAGGCGCTCCCGCGTGATCCGCTCGGCGCGGGACACGAAGCTTTGGCCGATCTCGAAGTCCTCGTAGTGCGTGGGCGTGCTCATGCTGGGGTTTTACACAGGAACCGCCGCTGCCGCCATTATGCCCCAGTCTGCTCCTACATCACAGTTTGGGCGCATTGCCGTCCGCGTCCGCAGCGTGACATGGGACGCGCATGCATGTCCCGGCGGAACCATCCCATGCGGGTGGCGCTGCCGCGGGAGTGCTGAACGGGAGAGCAGGGTTGAACCACGTCGTCCGCTTAATGAGGATCTCCGAAGGCTTGCCGCACCCGTTGGGCGCGACCTGGGACGGGGTCGGGGTCAACTTCGCGCTGTTCTCCGCCCACGCCACCAAGGTCGAGCTTTGCCTGTTCGACCAGGATGGCCGCACCGAGCTAGAGCGGATCGAGCTGCCGGAGTACACCGACGAAGTCTGGCACGGCTACCTCCCGGACGCGCGCCCCGGCACCGTTTACGGCTACCGCGTGCACGGCCCGTGGGCGCCCAACGCCGGGCACCGCTTCAACGCCAACAAGCTGTCGCTGGACCCCTATGCCAAGGGCCACGTGGGCGATTTGGTTTGGGGTCCCGAGGTGTTCGGCTACCGGCTGGAAACCGGCGACGACCGCATATTCGACCAACGCGACAGCGCGGACCACATGCCGAAATGCGTGGTCATCGACCCGGCGTTCACTTGGCTGCGCGACCGCAAGCCCGACGTGGCGTGGGGCGACACGGTGCTGTACGAAACCCACCTCCGTGGCTTCACCAAGCTCCATCCGGCGGTCCCGCCCGAGCTGCGCGGCACCTTCTCCGGCATCGCGGTCAAGGAGGTGATCGACTACATAAAATCACTCGGCATCACCAGCGTGGAGCTGCTGCCGGTCCATACCTTCATCAACGACAGCCAGCTTATTGAACGCGGCCTCACCAATTATTGGGGCTACAACACCATCGGCTTCTTTGCGCCGGACCCCCGCTATTCCAGCAAGCCCGCCTCCGCGCACGCCGAGTTCAAAGAGATGGTGGCGCACCTGCATGACGCGGGCCTCGAAGTCATCCTAGACGTCGTGTACAACCACACCGCCGAGGGCAACGAGCGCGGGCCGAACCTTTCGTTCAAGGGAATTGACAACGCCAGCTACTACCGTCTGCTGCCGGATGAGCGGCGGTTCTACATCAACGACACCGGCACCGGGAACACGCTGAACCTGTCCAACTCCCGCGTGCTGCAGATGGTCACCGACAGCTTGCGATACTGGGTGCAGGACATGCACGTGGACGGCTTCCGCTTCGACCTCGGCACTATCCTGGCACGGGAGCCGCATGGCTTCGACGAGGACAGCGGCTTCCTGCACGCCTGCCGGCAGGACCCGGTGCTGAATGGCGTGAAGCTCATTGCCGAGCCTTGGGACTGCGGTCCGGGCGGTTACCAGGTGGGCCGCTTCCCGCCGGGCTGGGCGGAGTGGAACGACAAGTTCCGCGACGACGTGCGCGGCTTCTGGAAAGGCGACGAAGGCATGGCGCCGGCGCTGGCGGCCCGGCTGTCCGCGTCCGCCAATTTGTTTAACCGGCGTGGCCGCAAGCCTTGGGCCACGGTCAACTTCGTCACCGCCCATGATGGTTTCACCTTGCGGGACGCCGTCAGCTACAACGACAAGCATAACTTGGCCAACGGCGAGAACGGCCGGGACGGCAGCGACGCCAACTGGAGCTGGAACCACGGCGTCGAGGGTGAAACCAAGGACGCGCACGTCAACGAGCGCCGCCGCCGTCACATGCGCAACATGCTCGCCACCCTGTTCCTGTCGCAGGGCACGCCGATGCTGCTGGCCGGGGACGAGTTCGGCCGCACGCAGAACGGCAACAACAACGCCTACTGCCAGGACAATGAAATCAGTTGGCTCGACTGGGATATCCCGGAGTGGGGACAGAAGCAGGTGGCGCTGGTGCGGCGCCTGACCAGGCTGCGGCATGACTACCCCATCCTGCGCCGTGGCCGCTTCTTCACCGGCGACCCCATCGACAAGCTCGGCGTCAAGGACGTGACATGGATCAACGCCTCGGGCGCCGAGATGCAGGACGGGGACTGGCAGGACCCAGGCATGAAATGCTTCGGCATGCTGATCGACGGCCGCGCCCAGGCCACCGGTATCCGCAAGCCCGGCAGCGACACGACCTTGCTGATCGTGATGAACGCGCACCATGACTTGGTAACCGTGACCCTGCCGGACTGCACCAACGGCAAGTCGTGGCAGCTCGTGTTCGACACCAACGTGCCGGACCGCGACGACGTGCAACGCTTTGCGATTGGCGACACCTATGACGTGACCAGCCGGTCGTTGCTGGTTTTCGCCCTGCATTCCTAGCGACCCCGGCGCATTAAGGCAGTATTGTGGTTGCGCCCCGGCCCTGCTGTGCCGATAACATTAACCTACGACGACCAGGATATTGCCATGAGCCGCCCAGCCCTTCGCATCACGCGGCACGACGCCGCGGATGGCACGCCGACCTACCAGTTCGAGGTCTGGGACCCGTTCACCGCGACTTACATATCAAGGCCCGCGTTGGACGACGCGGTGGCCGAGGTGGACGCGCTGCTGGAGCGGGTCCGGACCATGTGGCTGAGCGGGGACGCCGGTCAAAGCTCCTTGGCGGACGTGCCCGATCCAATGCTGCCAGAGGACCTGGAGTGGGCCGAGTTCCGCGCCAGCGCACAGGCCAACCGCGTGCACGAGACGCGCAACTTCGACGCTGTGCACTGGCGGCGCGCGATGGGCGGACGTGCCGGCGCGCTCGAGACCACCTGCAACGAGGTCGGCTACCGGCCGGAGTAACCCGCCCGGAGTAGCCAGCCGCCCATGACCACTGACATCCTGCTGGCCGTCGCCTGCGCGCTGATGGGAGCGTTGGCGCTGATCTTGCTGCTGCGCCGGCCACCAGGCGCCGATCAACTCCAGCACATCCGCCTGCTGTCGGAACAGGCGCTGGCCGGCCAACGCGAGGTGGAGCGTGCGGTCTCAGCCGGGCTCGGTGCGCTGTCCAACGCTGTCGTGCGCGAACAGGGCGAGGCGAGGGCGCTGCTGGAGACCAAGCTGCGCGAGATGAGCGAACAGGCGGCGCTGCGGCTCGGCGACATCCAGCGCAGCGTGAACGAACAACTGCACACCGCCGTCGAGAAACAGATGCAGGGCAGCTTCCAGCGCGTCATCGACCAGTTTGCCCAGGTGCAGAAGGCGATGGGCGACGTGCAGGCCATGACAGCCAGCATCGGCGACCTGAAGCGCATTTTTAGCAACGTGAAGACGCGCGGCGCTTGGGGCGAGATGCACTTGCGCGCGCTGCTGGAGGACGTGCTGCCGCATGGCGGCTGGGAGGCCAACCGCAAGCTGCGCGAAGACAGCGACGACATCGTCGAGTTCGCGGTGGTGATGCCCATGAAGGGCGGCCACCGCCCTCTGCTGGCGATTGACGCCAAGTTCCCCTCCGCCGACTACGACCGCCTGTTGCTCGCGGCCGAGGCGGGGGACGCTGACGCCGAACGCCTGGCCCGGCGCGGCCTGGAAACGGTGCTGCGCGGCGAGGCGCGCAAGATCGGCTCGAAATACATCAACCCGCCGGTCACGGTCGATTTTGCGGTCATGTACCTGCCGACCGACGGGCTGTATGTGGAGGCGGCGCGGATGCCGGGCTTGATTGAGGAGATGAACCGCGAGCACCGCGTGCTGGTTATGGGTCCGAGCCTAGCACCGGCCCTGCTGCGCACGATCCACTTGGGCGTGCTGACCCTTTCGCTCGAACAGAAGGCCGAAGAAATCCAGCGTCTGCTGGGCGCGACGCGGACCGAGATGGGGCGGATGGACGAGGTTCTCAGCCGCTTGGCCAAGCAAGCCGGCACGTTCAGCAACACGATCGAAAGCGCCCGGCGCCGCACCCGCGCCGTTTCCAGGCAGTTGCGCGGCGTCGCAATCCTGGAAGCTGCACAGGCCGACACGCTGTTGGACCTTGACGCTGTGGAGGACGAGGAGACCTAGCCTGCCTGTAGAAAACAAAGAGGCCCCGAGGCATGATCCCCGGAGCCTCTACATTGTTCGACGGAAACCCCGCCGGACGATGGCGTTCAGCCTGCCGATGCCTCATGAGCGAGGGCGGGCGTCCAGGTCACGGCGTAAGTCCGTAGGGTCAAACAATGAGACACTGGATCACCTCCTTTCAATAAGTTGAGGCATTAGGATGGGGGTGGACCCGTCCCGGTGCAAGCCTGGATTTGTCAGCCGCGTGCGCCATCTTTTGGGCATGGACAAAACAGTGATCGCCCGGGAGCTTGCTCCTTGGCGCGACCTCGTGCTGCTATGCAGCAAATGCAGCCGCAAGCTCGATGGCGGCTTCGGCAACAAGGGCAAGCATGACCTCAAGGATGTGCTCAAGGATGCCCTGAAGGCGGCGGGACGCCGGCGGGAGTTGCGCGTGGTCGAGGTGGACTGCCTCGGCCTTTGCCCCAAGCGCGCCGTTACCGCCATCAGCACCGCCCGGCCCGGCGAGATGCTGGTGGTGCCGCAAGGCGCCGACGCAGCGGGCGTGCTCAGCGTGCTGGCAGCATCAACGCCGTAGCCCGCCCGCCCTCGATCACATGCCCTCGCAGCACGGCATCCACGTCCGCCGTGCCGTCCAGCCGGTACCACACGCCCTCGGGGTAGATCACCACGCACGGACCGAGCTCGCACCGGTCCAGGCATCCGGCTGAGTTCACGCGCAGGTTGGCGATGCCAAGCTCCTTTGCCCGCGCCTTCATGTAATCCCGCAGCGTCTCCGACCCCCGCGCCGCGCAGGAGCCGCGCTGGTGCCCGTCTGGCCGCCGGTTGGTGCAAACAAAGATATGCGCGTCGAAGTACGGCGCCGGATCGGTCGGGAGCGGCTGGCCCATGATGTGTCCTAGTTGATGAGATAGCGCAGGCGAAGGGTGATGCGCCCGCCGCCGAGAGCGAGCTGGAACGCTGCATTCTGGAACTTCGGCGGCCCGAACCGGAACGGGGCGTTGTTGCTGAAGCCGATGCCCTCGGTCGGAATGCCGATCAAGTCCCGGTCCACTTCCTCATTGTCGTTTTCGTCAAGGAACGCCTGCACCGCCCAAATGCCTGGCGCGACGTTCGGGACGATGACCACGGTCTCCCCCGGCTGCGCCTTGGCCGAGGCGTTGAACTCGCAGTCCCCAGTCAGGAACCGCTCCACCGAGCACACGCCCACCACGACATGGCCGTGGGCGTTGCGCACGTTGGTGACCACAACTTGCAGTTCGCCCGCATGTGCCCACGCGGGGCACAGCATCATTGCGCCGTATAGGCCCGCCCGCGCCAGGTAGCCGGCCGCCCGCGCGCCGCGCGCAACAGCGACGCCCATTGCACCACCAGCACCGCCAGCACCCCTAATGGATGCAGCAGCGCCGCACCCCACGGCTGCCGGAACCGCGCCGCCAGCACCAGGCGGAACCCAACCGACGCCAGCAACGCCGCTGCCGCTGGCCCGCTCGGCGCCACCAGCATCAGCACCGCCGGCAGCACCTGGCCGCCGCCCAGGATCATTGTCCAGACCGGAAGCGCAAACGGCTTCGCCATGCCCTCGGTGGCGTTCTTGCATAGGCCCTCCCACACTTGCCCGGCATTGGCATACATCCGGCAACGTGCGAACCCGGCCGCGTCGAACAATCCCGTCATCTCGCCGGCGCGCCGGAATGCCCGCGGCAGGGTCAGCCCGTCATGCAGCGAGGCGCGGATCGCCGCATGGCCGCCAGCCCGGAGATAGGCGTCGCGCCGGGCGATGAACAATTGGCCGCATCCTGCGCCCAGCGCTGGGCTTCCGAAGCGCTGCATGGCCGCGAGCGGCAGGTATCCCAGCAACAGGAAGTGGATCAGCGGCAGCAGCAATTGCTCGGACCAGGTCAGCGTCACCTGCGCCGGGAACCCACTGGCGAGGCCCACGCGGTTCCGCTGCATGAACCCGGCCATCCGGCTCAGCGCATCCGGCGCCAGCCGGACATCGGCATCGACCCACACCAGCAACTCATGCCGCGCGCTCTCACCCAGGGCTTGGCAGGCGTGCTGCTTTCCGGACCAACCCGGCGGCAGCGCCGGCGCCTGCGCTAGCCGGAGCCGCTTGTCGTCGATCGCTGCCAGGATCGTTGGCGTCTGGTCGGTCGAGGCGTCGTCCAGCACGACCAACTCCAAATCCACGCCCTCGCTCGCCAGCACCGCCGCGCAAGCGTCGGCGATGTTGGCCTCCTCGTTGCGCGCCGGGATCAGCACCGAAACCAAGGGCCGCCCCTCAGCCCGTGCCGGCCGGCGGTACAGGGTCAGGTTCCACAATCCCAGCAACAGCGGCCCGGCCGCCAGGAACAGGGCGAACCAGGCCAGGCCTGAGTATGAACCGGTCACTCGCCCGGCTCCCCGCGCGCGTCGTGCCGGGGGTTGAACGGCCGCCCGCCAGCCCACGCGCGGCCACGGCGGTACAGGTCGTAAATGCCGCCAACGCCCACTACGCCGCGCAGCAACGGGCGGAATAGCCTTGGGTCGCGCTGCATGGACTCGCCGGCCAGCAAATCCATGGTCCGGGTCAACTCGTGCGCCAAAAGGGCGTTCCACTCCGCCACCGAGTGGTCCTGCCCGGCCTGGATCGGCTCGCCGAACCGGGCCAGCGCCTCCGGTTTGCTTTCATTCCAATAGGTGTACTCAATCGCAAGCGGCAGGATCACCGCGTTGGGCACGCGCCGGGCCAAGTGCGCGAGACCGGGGCGCAGATGGATCGGCCGGCGGCGCGGATCGGTGAACTCGCCCTCGGCGGTGATCCACAGGATGGCGCGCGGGTTGGACAGGATGCGCAGGCTGGTGGACAGGAACTGCGCCGCGCCGCGCTTCTGGTCCAGGTCCACGCCGAACACGCCCATGCGCTCGAACACGCCGTAGTTGCCCAGCGCCTTCGCGTCCATCGGGCCATAGCCCGGCCGACCCGGGAACAGCTTGGTGCACAGCAGGATGTAAAGCGCCGGGTCCCACCAGGAAGGATGGTTGCTGTAAATGATCAGCGGATGTTCGGCGGCCTGCGGCTGCCCCGAGCGGGACAGCCGAACCGCATGGAAGCGCCGGAAGAAGTACCAGCGAAGATACCAGCCGAACGCCCAAAACAGGAAGTCCGACCGCGCCGCGATCGGGTCCCGCATGTTACCTGCCCACTGCAGCCGTCGCCGCGACATCCTGCGAGAGGCTGTCCGCCGCGATCCAGCCGCTCATCAGCACCATCGGCATGCCCGGCCCGGGATGCGCCGCGCCGCCGGCAAGATACAGCCCCGCCAAATCGCGCGAACGGTTGCCCGGCTTGAACGCGCCATTCACCTTGCCGTGGCTCGCCAACCCATAGATAGCGCCGTTCAACACGCGGTAGCGCTCGTGGATATCCTGCGGCGTCAGATGGCGCTCGAAAACAATCCGCTCCTCGATGTCCGGCATCCCGGCGCAGCGCTTCAGCTTGTCGAGGATGACTTGGCGGTAGGCTGGAAACATCTTGGACCAGTCATGGTGCGGATGCAGGTACGGTGTGTGCACCAGCACATACAGCGCCTCGCCCCCCGGCGGCGCAACCGCCGGCTCGGTGCCGGACGGCGCGGCGATGTAGCAGGTCGGGTCCGGCGCTGGCTCCCCCTTGCCGTAAATCCAGTCGAACTCCTCCTCCGGGTCGCGCGAGAACACGAAATCATGGTGCGCCAGGTGCTCGTAGCGGCGATTGAGGCCCAGGTACAGCACCACCCCGGAGCAGGCCGGGTCACGCTTCCAGCGCCGGGAGAACGAAGCCTCCGGCGCGCCGCCCACCAGCTCGCGGTACGTCCGCACGCTGTCCATGTTGCTGACCACGGCCGACAGCCGCACCGTCTCGCCGCCCTCGGTCAACACGCCCGTCACCCGGCCATGCTCGGACAGCACCTTGGTCACCTCGACGCCGGGCCGCAAGTCGACGCCCAACTCGCCGGCCAGCCGCTCCAACGCCTGCGGCACGGCTCGGGTGCCACCCATGGGATACCACACGCCGCATTCGGTTTGCATGTGCGCGATGCTGCACAGCACCGCTGGCGACGCGTACGGGCTGCTGCCGACATACTGCACAAAATGGTCCAGCATCTGGCTGACCCGCGCATCCGGCACCCGCTTCCGGATTTGCCCGGCGACCGACGTGCCCATGCGCAGGCTCATGACGTCCCGCAACGTCTTGAGGTTCATGCCCTTGAACTCAAGCGTGTCGCCGATGCCCTCGACGGACTTCCAGAAAAAAAACTTTTCCGAGACCTCGTGCAGCTTCTTGGACATGCCGATGAAGTCCAGGAACCCGGCCTCGCTGCCCGGCGCATACTCGGCGATGGTCCGCGCCATCGCCGGCACGTCCTGCTGCAGGTCCAGCACCGAGCCGTCCTCGAAAAAGCAACGCCATTGCGGGTCGAGCCGCCGCAGGTCCAGGTAGTCGTGCATGCTGCGCCCGGCCTCGGCGAACACGCGGCCCAGCACCTCCGGCACGGTCAGGATCGTCGGCCCCATGTCGAAGCGGAACCCGTTCTGCTCCAATTGCGCGGCCTTGCCGCCCATCCAGGGATTTTTGTCGAACAGCACCACCTTGTGCCCGCGCGCTGCCAGCGTGCAGGCCGCCGCAAGGCCGCCGAGGCCAGCGCCGATCACGCCGACCGGTAGCTCCCCGCGAGGATAAATCGCGTTCATAGCGCCTCCGCAATCGCCGGTTCGTAATGATCTTTGGCCATGACCGACGGTTGCTCCCATGCCGGGTTTAGTCCGAGATCCTCTGCCATCAGGCGTGATGTGATGCGCGCGCTCTCGAAAATCACCGGCAGCCCGCTCCCGGGATGCGTGCCGCCACCCACGAGATAAACACCTTGCAGGTCCTCGAACCGGTTGCGCGGCCGGAAGTGCAGCATTTGCGCCAAGTTATGCGCCAGGTTGAACGTGGCGCCGCGGTAAACCTGCAAGTCCGTCTCCCAGCCTTGCGGCGTCAGGATTTTCTCGAACCGGATGCGGCTCTCGATGTCCGGGATGCCGATCCGCCTCAACCGTTCGAGCGTCATAGCCCGGTAGCGCGCCGTCTCGGCTGCCCAATCGACGCCCTCGCCGATCCGGTGTCCCACCGGCACCAGCACATACAACGTCGAGTGGCCCGGCGGCGCCAGGGCCGGGTCGGTGACGCAGGCGTTCTGCACATAGAAGCTCGGATCGGACGGCGCTTGCCCAGCCTCGATCTCGGCGATGTTGCGGCGGTAGTCCTCAGCCAAATAGATCGTGTGGTGCGACAGGTCCGGGATGCTGCCCTCGATCCCGAGGTACATCATGAATGTGCTGCAGGAGAATTTCTTGGACGCGATTTTGCGGTCGGACCAGCGGCGGCGGATGCTGTCCGGCACCAGCTTGGTCATGGTCTGCGCGAAATCCGCGTTGACCACCAGGCTGTCGTAACGCCGCTCCGTGCCGCCCACGCGGACGCCCACCGCGCGCCGGCCCTCGAACAGCACCTCCTGCACCGGTTCGCCCAGCTTGATCTTGGCGCCCAAGTCCCGCGCCACCCGCGCCATCGCCCCCATCACCGCGCCGGTGCCGCCGCGTGGGTGATAGACGCCGTACTCGTACTCCATGAACGACAGGATGGTGAACAGGCTCGGGCACCGGAACGGCGACATGCCGAGGTACTTGGACTGGAAGCTGAACGCGAGCCGCACCCGCTCGTCCCGAAAGTAGGTGCCGAGGTCGCTGTCCACGCTCCGGTGCGGCCGCAACCGCGACAGCCCGCGCAGCACGTTCGGCCGCATCAGGTCGCGCATGGAGTTGAACGCGTTCTCCAGCACCGGCCGGAACACCGCCAGCTTCTTGCGGTTGTCCGCCATGAACCGCGGCAACTCGGCCGCGTCGGCGGGCGAGAACCGCGCGATCTCGGCCGCCATGCGCTCCATGTCCCCGGTGGCCTGGATGTGGCCGCCACCCTCGAACACCAGGTGGTACTGCGGGTCGAGCCGGATCAGCTCCACCTCGTCCTCCAACCGCCGGCCGCACGCGGTGAAGATGTCCGCCAGCACGCGCGGGTACAGGAAGAACGTCGGCCCCATATCGAACCGGAACGTGCCCACGTCGGTCGCGCCGGTGATGGTGCTGGACCGCCCACCCACGCAATCACGCGACTCGTAAAGAGTAACGTCCATGCCGGCCTTGGCAAGCAACATGGCGGTCGCCAGGCCACCCGGCCCGGCTCCCATAATGGCGACGCTGCGCCTCACCGGTGAAACGCCAGGGTCGTTATCTTGCAAGACAGCATGCAGTGAAACTTAGCCTTTCTCTCGATGGACCGATAGATGCCCGCTAAAGGTGGGTCTATGAACGATCTTGTCATCCTAACGCCATACGCCCCCCTTCTAACGGCACGCAACAGCGGGACCGCCTGGGCCGGCACGCCTCTGCCAAGCAGGCTGGCGGTGGTCGCGCGGGCCCGCAAGCTTATCGCCCGTGAAGCAGCGGCGTTGGCCAACACCATGGGCCGGGCTGCGTCCGACACGCTGGTGGCCGAGGTGCTGCCGCTGGCCGAGGCTGCCCGCTTCCTGCTGCGCCGCGCTCCCACGATCCTGGCCCCGGTCCAGCCGGCCGGCGGACGACCGCTGTGGTTGCTCGGCATACGCGCTGAAATCCGGCGGGAGCCGTGCGGGGTCGTGCTGATCTTGGCACCTTCCAACTACCCCTTGTTCCTGCCCGGCGCACAGGCGTTGCAGGCGCTTGTCGCGGGAAACGCCGTCTGCGTGAAGCCAGCGCCGGGCTGCGCGGCGCCGATGCTGGCGTTGGCGGACGTGCTGCGCCGCGCCGGGTTGCCGGACGGGGTGTTGCAGGTGCTGGACCCGGACACCGGCGAGGCGGCGAGTCGCGCCGGGTTCGACCGCATCGTGCTGACCGGTTCCGCCCTGACCGGCGTTCGTGTGCTGCACGCCGCAGCCGCGACGCTCACGCCCACGACGATGGAGCTGTCCGGCGCGGACGCCGTGTTCGTGCTGCCCGGCGCGGACCTTGACCTCGTGGCGGGCTGCCTGGCTTACGGCCTACGGCTGAACGGCGGCGCGACCTGCATCGCGCCGCGCCGGGTGTTCGTGCCCGTGGCCGACGCCGCGGCGCTGGAGGCCCGCCTGCTGGCCCGGCTGCCTGTGGTGCCGGACGCGGCGGTGCCGCCCGCCATCGCTGCCCGGCTCGACCGCCTGCTGGCCCAGGCCGTGCATGACGGCGCGCGCATTGCCGCCGGCGGCACAGGGCGGCCGGTGGTGCTGGCTGACGCGCGGCCCGGCATGGCCCTGCTGCATGAGGATGTGTTCGCGCCCTGGCTGGCGCTGGTCGCCGTTCCGGACACCGAGGCGGCGCTGGCAGTGTCGGCTGAGTGCCCCTACGCGCTGGGCGCCAGCGTATTCGGGCCGGAGCCGGCCGCGCTCGTTGTCGCGGCGCGCGTCCGGGCCGGGTCGGTCTGCGTCAACGACCTGATCGTGCCCACCGCCGACCCGCGCCTGCCGTTCGGTGGCCGTGGCCGCAGCGGCTTCGGCTCTACCCGTGGAGCGGAGGGCCTGCTGGAGATGACCGTGCCCAAGGCCGTCAGCGTCCGCCGCGGCCGGTTCCGCCCGCACCTGGACGCGCCCACGCCCGCCGACGCCGCCAGCTTCGCGCGCATGACGGCGCTGCTGCACGGAGGCTGGCGGGACCGCTGGACAGCATTGCGCGGCTTGGCGAAACCGCCGTGAGCCGAGCCGCAACTTCGCCATGCAATTCAAGGAGGCAAGATCATGAACGACAGCCAGACAGGCACCCGCGCCGGCGCGATCAGCCGCGCTTTGGCGTTCTTTGACGGCGGTGGCTTCGAAACCCGCCTGGCCGAACTGGTGGCCATTCCCAGCACCAGCCAGGACCCCGGCCACGACGCGGACCTCATGCGCTACTTGCAGGACGCCATGCGTCCCTGGTTGGAGCGCATGGGCTTCACGGTCGAAATCCTGCCCAACCCGGACGCCGGGCCAATCCTGTTGGCGGAACGGCTTGAGGACCACGGCCCTGTCGTCATCACCTACGGCCATGGCGACACCGTGCGCGGCCTTGCGGACCAGTGGCGCGCCGGGTTGGACCCCTGGACGCTGACCCAGGACGGCGACCGCTGGTACGGCCGCGGCACCGCCGACAACAAGGGCCAGCACGCCCTCAACCTATCGGCGTTGGAGGCCGTGCTGGCCGAGCGCCACGGCCGGCTGGGCTTCAGCCTCAAGCTCGTGCTGGAGACCGGCGAGGAGACCGGCTCCCGCGGCCTGCGCGAGGTCGTGGCGGCGCGCCGGGACCGCCTGGCAGCCGACGTGCTGCTGGCGAGCGACGGGCCGCGCATGCACTCCACCGTCCCCACGTTGTCTACCGGCACTCGCGGCACCTACCACTTCGACCTGCGCGTGGACCTGCGGCCCGGCGGCGTCCACTCTGGCAACTGGGGCGGTATGACCCGGGACCCCGCGATTATCCTGGCGCACGCCATCGCCTCCATTTCCGACCGCCACGGGCGCATCCTGGTGCGGGACCTGGCGCCGCCCGCGGTCAACCCCGCCGTCCGCGCGGCGCTTGACGGCTGCGTGATGCAGGCGGAGGGCGAGGCCGCCACCATCGATCCCGAGTGGGGCGAACCGGGCCTGTCGGCGGCCGAGAAAGTCTATGGCTGGACCAGCTTCATCGTGCTGTCGATGCTGTCCGGCCGGCCGGAGAACCCGGTCAACGCCGTCGCGCCCAACGCGGTCGCGCATTGCCAACTCCGCTACACCGTGGACGTTGACCCCGGCACGTTCGAGGCCACGTTGCGCCGCCACCTGCACGCCGCTGGCTTCCCCGAGGTCACGCTCGTGCCGTACGGCGTCCGTATGCCGGCCCGCCGCTCCGACCCTCAGCACCCCTGGGTGCACTGGGCCACGGCCAGCATGGAGCGCACCCTGGGCAAGCGCGTGCAAGTCATCCCCAACAGCGGCGGCGGCCTGCCGAACGACGTGTTCATGGACCACCTGGGCGTGCAATTGTTATGGGTCCCGCACAGCTACAACGGCTGCAAGCAGCACGGGCCGGATGAGCACCTGCTGGTTGCCCCGGCGCGCGAGGGCATGGCGGCGTTCGCCGGGCTATGGTGGGACCTGGGGGAGGGCGGGACGCCGCCAGGGAGGGTGGTGGGCGCGACAGGGATTGAACCTGTGACCCTTCGCGTGTGAAGCGAATGCTCTCCCGCTGAGCTACGCGCCCCTTGGCCGCCCGCTTTGGAACGACGGCGCTGAATAGGTCCGGCGTCCCGCGCATGTCAAGTTGCAGGATTGTCCAGTTCGTCCAAGATGCCGTTCATGACCCGTATCTTTGCGCTGTTGCTGTTGCTGTTGCTGCCCGCCGTTGCGAACGCGGAGCCTGTGCGCGCGCGCTACGCCGGCTACGCGGGCGGGCTGAACGCGCTCGACATGACCGCGGACTTCGACGTGATGCCGCAAAGCTACCGCGTGCGCCTGGCGTTCCGCACCACCGGCACCGTGGGCGCGCTGTTCCGCAGCCAGGCGGAGTCGACGGTGGAGGGCCGCTTCGTGGCCGGCCGGCCGGTGCCGGCCCGCTTCTTCAGCACCGGCGTCACCCGGGGCAAGCAGCGGGTGACGCAGATCGACTACACGGGCGGCCAGCCCAACGTCCGCCAGTTGCAGCCACCAAATGACGGCGAGCGCGAACCGGTTCCGCCCGCCGCCCAGATCGGCTCCGTCGACAGCCTCAGCGTCATGGCCCAGCTCGTGCGGCAGGTAAACGCGTCCGGCCGGTGCGAAGGCCGGGCCACGACGTTCGATGGCCGGCGCCTGTCCGAGATGGAGGCCCGCACCGTTGGCCAGGAACAGCTTCCCGCCACCAGCCGCTCCAGCTTCGCCGGCCCGGCGCTGCGCTGCGACTTCGAGGGCCGGCAGACCGGTGGCTTCGCGCTGGACGCCGACCGCGCCGAGCTGGCCCGCCCGCAGCGCGGAAGCGCGTGGTTCGCGGCCACCGTGCCCGGCGGTCCGCTGATCCCAGTACGCGTTTCGTTCACGACGCGCCTGTTCGGGGACGCGACGATGTATCTCACCGCGAAGGCCGAAGCCGAGTAGCCGCTTTGACACGGACCGGACACGGCATTACGCCCACGCTATGATATCCACCGCCGTTCTGTTGGCCGCCGGGATGGGCACCCGAATGAGGTCGGCGCTGCCGAAGGCGCTGCACCGCATCGCCGGGCGGCCGATGCTGCATTACCTCATCGACAGCTGCGCCGGCGCGTTCGACCGCATCGTGGTGGTGGTCGGCCCCGGCATGGACGCGGTGGCCCAGGCGGCGGCATCCCATGCCGTGGTGGTGCAGGCGGAGCGTCTCGGCACCGCCCATGCCGCATTGCAGGCGGCAGGGCTGTTCGGCGACGGCGACGTGGCGGTGTTGTATGCCGACAACCCGCTGATCCGCACTGAAACGCTCGCCCGCCTGCTGGCCCAGCGCCGCGACGGGCAGACCGGCCTTGCCCTCCTGGCCATGCGCCCCACCGATCCCGGACGCTATGGCCGCGTCATCATGCAGGGCGGCGACGTGCAGCGCGTCGTGGAGTGGACAGACGCGACCGAGGCCGAGCGCGCGGTAGGGTTGTGCAACGCCGGCGTGCTGTGTGCGCCCGCCGCGGACTTCACCCGCTGGCTCCGCGCCGTGCAGCCCAGCCGCGCCAGGGGCGAGTACTACCTGACGGACTGCGTGGCCCTGGCCGTTGCGGAGGGACGCCGGGCGGCGGCGGTCGAGGCGCCGCACGCCGAGCTGCGCGGCATCAACTCACGCGTCGAGCTAGCATCGGCCGAAGCAACGGTGCAAGGCTGGCTGCGCCGGGCCGCGATGGAGGGCGGCGCGACGCTGACCGCGCCGGACACCGTTTTCCTGTGCGCCGACACCCGGTTGGCCCCGGATGTCACCGTTGGCCCGCACACGGTGTTCGGCCCCGGCGTGAGCGTTGAGGGCGGCGCCGAAATCCGCGCGTTCAGCCACCTCGAGGGCTGCCGTATCGGCCCCGGCGCAGTCATCGGCCCCTATGCCCGGCTCCGCCCCGGCACCGTGGTCGAACAGGGCGCACACGTCGGCAACTTCGTGGAGCTGAAGGCCACCACGCTCGGCGCAGGCGCCAAGGCCAACCACTTGAGCTACCTCGGCGACAGCAGCGTGGGCGCGGGCAGCAACATCGGCGCCGGGACCATCACCTGCAACTACGACGGCTACGCCAAGCACCGCACGGAAATCGGCGCCGGGGTGTTCGTCGGCAGCTCGGCAGTGCTGGTGGCGCCGGTGTCGCTGGGTGACGGCGCGTTCGTCGCGGCCGGCAGCGTGGTGACGCGGGATGTGGCGTCGGACGCGATGGCGTTCGGCCGCGCCACCCAGGTGGACAAGCCCGGCCGCGCCGCGTCGTTCCGGGCGGCCCGGCAGAAACGCTGACATCAGCGGTCTGCGCGCTTATGTTCGAGGCGTGACGGAGCGCGGCCATGCCTGACGGCCTCTATGAGCAAGACATCCTGATCTGGTCCGAACGCCAGGCCGACCTGCTGCGCCGGCTCGCCTCTGGAGAGCGGCTGAACGAGACGCTGGACTGGGCCAATGTCATCGAGGAAATCGAAAGCGTGGGCCGCTCGGAGTTCAATACGTGCGAGAGCCTTCTCAGACAGGCGATGCTCCATCTAATGAAGATGCGAAGCGAGCCGGACAGCCTGGCGTTTCGCCACTGGCGAGGTGAGGTAATCGCATTCCTCAACGACGCACAACGACGCTTCAGCCCGTCCATGCGCCAACGCATCGTGTTGCAGGACCTGCATCGATCCATCGTCAAGCAGCTTGGCCCAAATCCTGTCATTCCTGACCTCTGCCCATTCCAATTGGACGACCTGCTCGACCCCGACGCCGACCCCATCGCGCTGCTCGCAACGCCAGACACCAAGGAGGTCCCATGCTGAACCAGACTGCTCCCCTTCCGCTGCGTGACCCTAGCCTATTCCGCGAGGCCTGTTGCATAGACGGCAAATGGGTCGGCGCCGCTGACGGCAAGACGACCGTGGTCCGCAACCCGGCCACCGGCGAGACGCTCGGCGCAGTTCCGGCCCTCGGCGCGGCCGAGACCCGGCACGCCATCGAGGCCGCCGCCCGCGCCTTCCCGGCCTGGCGCGCCATGCTCGCCAAGGAGCGCGCCGCCGTCCTGCGCCGGCTGTTCGCGCTCATGATCGAGAACACCGAGGACCTGGCGCTCATCATGACGGCTGAGCAGGGCAAGCCCCTGGCCGAGAGCCGTGGCGAGATCGCCTACGCCGCCAGCTTCATCGAGTGGTTCGCGGAAGAGGGCAAGCGGGTTTACGGCGACACCATCCCCCAGCCGCAGAAGGGTCGCCGCATCCTGGTCACCAAGGAGCCGATCGGCGTGTTCGCGGCCATCACGCCGTGGAACTTCCCGGCCGCCATGATCACCCGCAAGGCCGGGCCGGGCTGGGCCGCCGGGTGCACCGGGGTGATCCGCCCCGCGAGCCAAACGCCGTTCTCCGCCCTGGCGCTCGCGGTTTTGGCAGAGCGCGCCGGCATGCCGCCCGGCGTGTGCAACGTCGTCACCGGGCCAAGCGGTGCGGTGGGCGGCGAGCTCACCTCCAACCCGCTGGTGCGCAAGCTGAGCTTCACCGGCAGCACCGAAGTCGGCGTGAAGCTGCTGGCGCAGATTGCCCCTACGGTGAAAAAGGCCAGCATGGAGCTGGGCGGCAACGCCCCGTTCATCGTGTTCGACGACGCCGACCTGGACGCGGCCGTGGTCGGCGCCATGGCCAGCAAGTTCCGCAACGCCGGCCAAACCTGCGTCTGCGCCAACCGGCTGCTGGTGCAGGCCGGGGTCTACGACGCCTTTACGGCCAAGCTGAAGGTCGCGGTCGAGGGCCTGCGCGTCGGCAACGGCATGGAGGAGGGCGTCACCCAGGGGCCGATGATCAACGCCGAAGCGGTCGAAAAAGTGGAGGCGCACATCGCCGACGCCGTGCAGCGCGGCGCGACGGTCGCATTAGGCGGCGCGCGCCATGCGTTGGGCGGCACCTTCTTCCAGCCCACGATCCTCACCCACGTGCCACGCGGCGCCGACATCTTTCGTGAGGAAACCTTCGGCCCGGCCGCTGCACTGTTCCGCTTCGGAAGCGAGGCGGAGGCGATTGAGATGGCCAACGACACCGAGTTCGGCCTCGCCGCCTACTTCTACAGCCGTGACGTGGGCCGCATCTTCCGCGTCGCCGAGGCGCTGGAGTACGGCATCATTGGCGTGAACGAGGGCATTATCTCAACCGAGGTCGCCCCATTCGGCGGCATGAAAAGCAGCGGGCTTGGCCGTGAAGGCAGCAAGTACGGCATCGAGGACTACCTGGAAATCAAGTACCTCGCCATTGGCGGGATCGGGACCTGAACACTATGGCATACGATTACGACCTGTTCGTCATCGGCGGCGGCTCCGGCGGCGTGCGCTGTGCCCGGATCGCGGCGGCGCATGGCGCGCGGGTGGGCATTGCCGAGGCGGCGCACTGGGGCGGCACCTGCGTCAATCTCGGCTGCGTGCCGAAAAAAATGATGGTCCAAGCCGCGGAGTACGGCCGGGCCGCGGTGGACGCGCGCGGCTTCGGCTGGGACAGCAGCCCCGGCCAGCACGACTGGGCGCGGTTCATCGCCACCAAGGACGCCGACATCGCCCGCCTGGTCAGCACCTATGCCGGCCTGCTGGGCGGCAGCGGCGTCACCATGCACGAGGCGCGCGCCGTGTTCACCGGGCCGCACAGCCTCGACGTAGGCGGGCAAGCTATCACGGCCGAGCGCATCGTGATCGCGGTAGGCGGCACCCCGTCCATCCAGCCGCCGATCAAGGGCATGCACCTCGGCATCACCTCCGACCAGGCGTTCCACCTACCGATGTTGCCAAAACGGGTGCTGATGATCGGTGGTGGCTACATTGGTGTGGAGTTTTCTAACATCTTCCATGGCCTGGGTGCCGAGGTTGATGTCGTGTACCGGCAGCCGCTTCCGCTGCGCGGCTTCGATGACGAGATCCGCGCCGCGCTTGCCGATGCCATGACCGCGGACGGCGTGCGCCTGCACCCAAACCAGACCGTGCACTCGGTCGAACCGGCTGGCGACGCGAAGCGCGTGACCCTCACCAACGGCCACGTGATCGAGGCGGACCTCGTGTTCTTCGCCGTGGGCCGCCAGCCCAAGACGTCCGGCCTCGGCCTGGAGCACGCCGACGTCGCGCTGGACGCGAAGGGCGCGGTCGTGGTGGACCAGGAGAACGCCACCAACGTCCCGCACATCTTCGCCATCGGCGATGTGTCCAACAAGCTGAACCTCACCCCGGTCGCCATCGCCGAGGGCCACCACTTGGCCGACCGCCTGTTCGGACCCGGCCGTCCTCGCACCTGGTCGCTCGACCCGGTTGCCACTGCAGTGTTCAGTAACCCGCCCATCGCAACCGTCGGCCTCACCGAGGCGCAGGCGGCCCAGCGCGGCCCGGCTGACATCTACGTCGCCAATTTCAAGCCTATGCGCCATGTACTGTCCGGCCGCGACCGCCGGACGCTCATGAAGATGGTCGTGGACCAGGCCACCCAGCGCGTGCTGGGCGTGCACATGATTGGCGACGACGTGCCGGAGATGATGCAGGGCGTCGGCGTGGCGCTCACGGCTGGCGCAACCAAGGCCGATTTCGACCGCACCGTCGGCATCCATCCCACCAGCGCAGAGGAGTTCGTGACCATGCGCACCCGCACCCGAGTCGCCCTGCCTTCCGGCGCATCCGGGCTGGCGAAAGCGGCCGAGTAGCAAACTGCGGCAAATCCTGGGATAACCTTCGATTTGGCCGCACCCGCGCGGCGTTGTGGAGCGGATAGCATGACGAAGACGGTTTCCGGCTGGACCCCCGCAAGCTGGCGCGCACGCGCAGCGCGGCAGGTCCCGGCCTACCCTGACGCGGACCGGCTGGCCGCGACCGAGGCCAAGCTTGGCAAGTACCCCCCCTTGGTGTTCGCCGGGGAGGCCCGGCGGCTGCGCGACTCCCTGGCGCTCGCCGCTGGCGGCCAGGCTTTTGTGTTGCAGGGCGGCGATTGCGCCGAAAGCTTCGGCGACTTCACCGCCAACGTCATCCGCGACACCTTCCGCGTGCTGCTGCAGATGGCCGTCGTGTTGACGTTCGGCGCCAGCGTGCCGGTGGTGAAGATGGGCCGCATGGCCGGGCAGTTTGCCAAGCCGCGGTCCTCCGATAATGAAACGGTCGATGGCGTGACGCTGCCGAGCTATCGCGGCGACATCGTGAACGGCCCGGCGTTCACCGCCGAGGACCGCGTGCCGGACCCCACCCGCATGGAGACCGGCTACTTCCAGTCTGCCGGCACGCTGAACCTGCTGCGCGCCTTTGCCAACGGCGGCTACGCGGACCTGCACGAGGTGCACCGCTGGAACCTCGACTTCGCCGCCCGTTCGCCGTTGGCCGCGCGTTACCAGGACCTTGCGTCCCGCATCGACGAGACCCTCGCCTTCATGGCGGCCTGCGGCATGAGCAGCCTCAACACCCCGCAAGTCCATGAAACCGATTTCTACACCAGCCACGAATGCCTGCTGCTGCCGTATGAACAGGCGCTGACCCGCATCGATAGCACCTCGGGCGACTGGTACGCCTGCTCCGCCCACTTCCTCTGGATCGGCGACCGCACCCGGCAGGCAGACGGCGCGCATGTCGAGTTCCTGCGCGGCGTGCGCAACCCGATTGGCCTCAAGGTCGGCCCGACCATGGAGGCGGACGACCTGTTGCGCCTGATTGACCTGTTGAACCCGGCCGACGAGCCTGGCCGCCTCACCCTCATCAGCCGCATGGGCGCGGAGCAGGTGTCCCGCAAGCTGCCGCCCCTTTTGCGCGCGGTCCAGCGGGCCGGCCGCAGCGTGGTCTGGTTGTGCGACCCGATGCACGGCAACACCATCAGCACCGCGTCCCGCGTCAAGACCCGCAGCTTCGACGCCATCCTGTCCGAGGTCCGCGCCTTTTTTGACGCGCACGCGGCAGCGGGCACCTGGGCCGGCGGCGTCCATGTCGAGATGACCGGCCAGGAGGTGACCGAGTGCGTCGGCGGCGCGCACCGCTTAACCGAAGCCGACCTCGGCGCACGCTACGAGACCTTCTGCGACCCCCGCCTCAATGCGGAGCAGTCGCTTGAGCTGGCGTTCCTGGTGGCCGAGGAGCTGAAGGCCCGCCGGGCGTTCAGCCGCACCCCGGCGGTCGCGGCGCAATGACGCTGGAGCGCGACATCGCCTCCCGCACCGACGCCTACTTCAACCGGACGCGCGACGTCATTGGCCGGTTCGGCGACAAGCGCGTCACCTACGCCGTGTTCCTGCGCCGCCCGGTCATCTCCGCCCCGCGCCTGATGTTGGATTGGCTGGCCGCCGTCGCCGCCGACCGCGGCACGGAGTTCGCGTTCGATCTGGCGCACCCGGAGGGCACCTGGGTCGGCGCTGGCGAGCCAATCGTCTACGTCACCGGCAGCTTCTACGCTTTGGCCGACTGCGAGACCATCTTCCTGCAGAAGCTCGGCGCGGCCTGCGTCGCGGCCCACAATGCTTACCAGATGTGCCTCGCGCTGCCTAAAGTCGCGTTCCTTGCCATGGAGGCCCGGCACTGCGCCGGGGCCGAGATGCAGCAGATGATGGGCTACGCCGCCAGCGTCGGCAGCCGCGCCGCCCAGGCTGAGGGCGCGCTGGGCTTCACCGGCACCTCCACCGACTACACCGCCGGGTTCTTTGGCACCACGCGCGGCCGTGGCACCATGCCGCACGCGTTGATCGGCTACGCCGGCTCCACCGTGCGCGCCGCCGAGATGTTCCACGAGACCTGCCCTGACGAGAACCTCACCGTCCTCACCGACTTCTTCGGCCGCGAGGTCACCGACGGCCTGGAGGTGTGCCGGCGCTTCCCGGAGCTTGCCGCGGCCGGGCGCTTGTCGGTCCGCCTGGACACCCACGGCGGCCGTTACTTGGAGGGTCTTGACCCCGCCGAGAGCTATGCCGTGCTGGAACGCCGCGCCCCCGGCGCAATCCGCCGCTACCGCAGCGACCTGGAGCTGCGCCACCTGGTCGGCACCGGCGTCTCCGCCTCCGCCATCTGGCGCATGAGGGAGGCGCTCGACGAGGGCGGCTTCCCGAGGGTCCGCATCGTGGTCAGCTCCGGCTTCGGCGTGGCGAAGTGCCGCGTCATGGCCGACACCCGCGCTCCGATTGACGTGGTGGGCACCGGAAGCTTCATCCCGGACGACTGGCACGAGACCTACGCCACCGCGGACATCGTGGAGTATGACGGCGAGGAGCGGGTGAAGGTCGGGCGCGAGTTCCTGTTGCGCGCCAACCACCACCGTCACGCCGCGCGAGTTGATAAGCCGGACGCCAGTCCCAGGTCTGCCGCATGAGCACTGTCCTCAAGATCGCCCTGGCGCAGATCGACACCCACCTGGGCGACGTGGCCGCCAACGTCGCCCGCATCCGCCGGGCCCGCGCCGATGCCGCCGCGTTGGGCGCGGACCTTGTGGTGACGCCCGAGTTCTCCGTTGGCGGCTACCCGCCCGAGGACCTGGTGCGCAAGCCCGCCTTCGTGGAGCTGTGCGAGGCCGCAATCGAGGACTTGGCGAAGGACACCGCCGACGGCGGCCCTGGCCTGGTTGTCGGCGGACCCTGGCGCGACAACGGGCTGCTGCACAACGCCGCCTTCGTGCTGGAGGGCGGCCGCATCCTGGCCCGGCGCGCCAAGCACGAGTTGCCGAACTACGGCGTGTTCGACGAGAAGCGCGTGTTCGATGCTGGCCCCAGCCCCGGCCCGGTGGCGTTCCGCGGCGTGCGCCTCGGCCTCATGGTGTGCGAGGATTTCTGGTTGCCCGCCGTGTCGGAAACGCTCGCCGAAAGCGGCGCAGAGCTGCTGCTGGCCATCAACGGCTCCCCGTTCGAGGATAACAAGCAGGTGCGGCGCGTCGCCCTCGGCGTGTCCCGCGTGGTGGAAACCGGGCTGGCGTTCGTGTTCGTGGGCCAGGTCGGTGGCCAGGACGAGCTGGTGTTCGACGGCGCCAGCTTCGTGTTGAACCCGGACCGCACCCTCGCGCTGCAAATGCCATTCTTTGAGGAAGCTGTCACTCTGACCGAGTGGCGGCGCGACGGCGAACACCTGCTGTGCGTGCCCCAGCCGTTGCCGCCGGAGCCGGACCGGCTGGAGCTGATCTACCGTTGCATGACGCTGGGCCTCGGCGACTACGTGCGCAAGAACCGCTTCCCCGGCGTGCTGCTCGGCCTGTCCGGCGGCATCGACAGCGCGCTCTCGGCCGCGGTCGCAGTGGACGCGCTCGGCCCTGACCAGGTGCGCGCCGTGATGCTGCCCAGCCCCTATACCGGCCGCGATAGCCTGGACGACGCCGCCGAGTGCGCCAGGCTGCTGGGCATCCGCTACGACACCATCCCGATCACCCCGGCGATGGACGCGCTGAACGAGTCGTTGGCGCCGATGTTCGCGGGCTACCAGGCGGACATCACCGAGGAGAACATTCAATCCCGCTCGCGTGGCTTGCTGTTGATGGCGCTGTCCAACAAGCTCGGCAGCATGGTGTTGACCACCGGCAACAAAAGCGAAATGTCAGTGGGTTATGCGACACTGTATGGCGATATGTGCGGCGGCTACTCCGTGCTGAAAGACGTTTACAAGACCACCGTGTTCGCGCTCTGCCGCTGGCGCAACGACCATGTGCCGGCGGGTGCGCTCGGTCCGCACGGCCGGGTCATGCCGGAGCGCGTCATCACCAAGCCCCCGTCAGCCGAGCTGAAACCTGGCCAGACCGACCAGGATAGCCTGCCGCCCTACGAAGACCTGGACGCCATCCTCGAAGGCTTGGTCGAGGGCGAGCAGTCGGTGGACGCCATGGTCGAGCGCGGCTTCGACCGGCCGACCGTGCTGCGCGTCTGGCGCATGTTGGACCGCGCGGAGTACAAGCGCCGCCAGGCCCCGCCCGGCGTGAAAATCACCCCGCGCGCCTTCGGCCGGGACCGCCGTTACCCCATCACCAACGGCTTCACCGGGCTGGTCGCATGACGGACGCCGTGCCTCCCGCCAACGGCTGGCGCGTGCGTATCCTGGACCTGTCCGGCGGCGCAGAAGACAACATCGTCGAGGACGTGCCGGGCTTCGCGACCCTAGAGCACGCCAACCAGTTCGCCCGCCGCTATGTGCGCGACAGCCTGGAGCGCTGCCGTGCGTCCGGCATGTCCGCCCAGGCCGTGCTGGACGCCTGGTTCGCCTATGGCGAGGACGCCGAGGTGCTGGACGCGGCCGAAGCCGGCTGGCGCAGCGCCACCGAGCTGCACGACTTCGCCGCCCGCCGTGCCGCGCCGGCGGACCGGGACTGGCGTTCGATTGACCCAAGGATGCTGGCGCTCGATGAGGAATAACCGCGTTGCCACCCCGTTTAGCCCGCGATGAAGGTCCGCTTCGCGCCTAGCCCCACCGGCCTGCTGCATGTCGGCAACGCCCGCATCGCCGTCGCCAACTACCTGCTGGCCCGGCGTTACGGCGGCCAATTCCTGCTGCGCATCGACGACACCGACGCCGAGCGCAGCAAGCCCGAGTATGCCGATGCCATCGAGTACGACCTGCGCTGGCTGGGCCTGAACTGGGACGAGACGTTCCGGCAATCGGACCGCCTGGACCGCTACGCCGCCGCTGCCGAGAAGCTGAAGTCGTCGGGTCGCCTGTATCCCTGCTTCGAGAGCGAGGAGGAACTAAACGCCAAGCGGGAGCTGCGCGCCCGGCAGCACAAGCCGCCGCTGTATGACCGCGCCATGCTGAAGCTCACCCCGGAACAGCGCGCCAACGCCGAGGCCGGCGGCAAGCGCCCGTACTGGCGCTTCCTGCTGTCCGGCTACCCCGCCGAGTGGGGCGATATGGTGCTCGGCCCGCGCAGCGTGAAGCTTACCGCCGTATCCGACCCGGTGCTGATCCGCGCCGACGGCACGCCGCTGTACACCTTCACCTCCGTGGTGGACGACCTCGACAGCGGCATCACCCATGTGGTGCGCGGCGAGGACCATGTGACCAACACCGGCATCCAGATCGACATCCTGGCGGCGCTCGGCGGCCGTCCCAAGAATATCCGGTTCGCCCACCTGCCGCTGCTGGTGGACCAGGATGGCGGCAAGCTGTCCAAGCGCATCGGCGGCCTGTCGCTGCGCAGCCTGCGCGGCGACGGCATCGAGCCGGCGGCGCTGACGGGCTACCTGGCCCGCCTCGGCACCTCCGACGATCCGGTCGCGGCGTTGCCGGACGAGCTTGCGCCGACCTACGACCTCAGCCACGTCTCCCACTCCCCCGCGCGGTTCGATGGCCGCCAGTTGTTGACGCTGAACCGCCGCGTGCTGCAATCCCTGTCGTTCGACGCGGTGCGCGACCGTCTGCCGCCCTCGGCCACCACCGCGTTTTGGCTTGCGGTGCGCGGCAACCTCGACCTGTTGAACGAGGCGCGCGGCTGGTGGGATGTGGTGGCCGGCATGATCGTGCCCCCTGTGATCGAGGGCGAGGCCGACTTTCTCTACACTGCGCTGGACACCCTGCCGTCCGAACCCTGGACCAACCATGTCTGGACCGATTGGATCGAAGCCTTGAAAACCGCCACCGGCCGCAAGGGCAAACGCTTGTTCCTGCCGCTGCGCTTGGCGCTCACCGGCGAGGACCACGGCCCAGAGCTGCGGGACCTGCTGCCGCTCATGGGCCGGGACCGCGCCGCCGAGCGCCTGCGACTGGCCGCCGCATGATCGACGGCCTGGCCGCGCTGCGTGCCCACATCGGCGCCATCAGCGACATGGCGGAACGCAAGGTGCTGCCACGGCTCGACGCGCATTGCCGTCACTTCATCGCGCTGTCCCCGTTCCTGGTGCTCGCCAGCGCTGACGCGGACGGCCACGTGGACGCCAGCCCGCGCGGCGACCCACCGGGCTTCGTGCGCGTGCTGGATGACGTGACGCTGCTGTTGCCTGACCGGCCCGGCAACAACCGGGTGGATAGCTTCGGCAATATCCTGACGGTGCCCGGCGTCGGCCTGATCTTTTTCGTGCCCGGCATCGACGAGACGCTGCGGGTGAACGGCGCGGCCCGGCTTATGACCGACGCCGATGCCCTGGCCGGCAGCGCCGTCGCCGGCAAGCTGCCGCGCACCGGCCTTATTGTCACGGTGCAGGAGGCGTTCTTCCACTGCGCCAAGGCGCTCCGCCGCGCCCGCCTCTGGGACCCAGCCGCCCAAGTCGAACGCGCCAGCTTCCCGACGCTCGGCCGCGTCATCGCCGACCAAGTGGCGGGCTTCACCGCGGAGGACGCCGACCGCCGCATCCAGACGGCGTACCGCGACCGCCTCTACTGATCCATCGCTTGCGGCAGCGGCCCGCCTGACGCAGAACCCCGCCATGCTCACGCTCCACAACACCGCCACGCGCCGGCGCGAGGCCTTCACTCCAATCGACCCGGACCACGTTCGCCTGTACGTCTGCGGCCCTACGGTCTATGACCTGGCGCATATCGGCAACGCCCGCGGCATGGTCGTGTTCGACGTGCTGGTCCGGCTGCTGCGCCACCTGTATCCGCGCGTCACCTACGTCCGCAACGTTACCGACGTGGACGACAAGATCAACGCCCGCGCCGCCGAGACTGGAGAGGGGATCGACGCCGTCACCGCGCGCACCGCGGCGCAGTTCGACGCCGACATGGCGGCGCTCGGCAACGCGACGCCGGACATCGAGCCGCGCGCCACCGCGCATGTGGCCGAGATGATCGTGCTGATCGAGCGCCTGATCGCCTCCGGCCACGCCTACGCCGCCCAGGGCCACGCGTTGTTCGCCGTGGACAACTTCGCCCAGTATGGCGCGCTGTCCGGACGCAGCCCCGACGAGCTGCTGGCCGGCGCACGCGTGGAAGTGGCGCCCTATAAGCGCCATCCCGGCGATTTCGTGCTGTGGAAGCCGTCAACCCCGGACCTGCCGGGTTGGGACAGCCCATGGGGCCGTGGCCGGCCCGGCTGGCACATCGAATGCAGCGCGATGGCCTGGCGCTACCTCGGCGAGACCTTCGACATCCACGGCGGCGGCGGCGACCTGCTGTTCCCGCACCACGAGAACGAGCGTGCCCAAAGCCTCTGCGCCATGCCCGGCGCCGGCTTCGCCCGGGTGTGGATGCATTGGGGCATGCTGAACCTGAACGGCGAGAAAATGTCCAAGTCGCTGGGCAACTTCTTTACCATCCGTGACGTGCTGGCCCGCGCGCCGTCCGAAGCCGTGCGCCTGATGCTGCTCCGCGCGCAGTACCGCTCAACCCTGGAGTTCTCTGACGCTGGCTTGGCTGAGGCGAAAGGCGAGCTTGACCGCTTCTACCGCGCCCTGGAGCGCACGCCTGCTCCAAACGACAGCCGGCCACCGCCCGAAATCCTTGAAACTCTTTATGACGATCTGAACACCCCGCGGACTTTCGCCGTCATGCACGCCCTGGCGGACCGCGCCCTGACCGGCGACGCAACCGCCGCCGCCGAGTTGCAGGCTGGCGGCGCGTTGCTGGGCCTGCTCGGGTCAACTCCGGCCGAGTGGTTTCGCGGCGGCGATGACGCCCCGGCCATCGAGGCCGCCATCGCCGAACGCCTTACCGCCCGCCGCGCCCGCAACTTCGCCCTGGCCGATCAAATCCGCGCCGAGTGGCTGGCCCGCGGCATCGCCTTCGAGGACCGTCCGGACGGCGTTACCCGCTGGCAGCGCCTATGACCGGCCGCGGCGTCGGCGCTGACATCGGCCCGATCGGCAACAGCCCGGTGGTGGTTTTGGTCCGGCCGCAGCTCGCGGACAACATCGGCGCAGTCGCCCGCGCCATGGCCAACGGCGGGCTGTTCCACCTTCGCTTGGTCGCGCCGCGCGACGGCTGGCCGCAGGAGCACGCCTGGCGCACTGCCTCCGGCGCAGACCGCATCCTGGACCAGTTGGAGCTGCACGACACCGTGGCGAGCGCCGTGGCGGACCTGCACCGCGTGTTCGCCACCTGCCCGCGCCCGCGCCACGTCACGAAGCCGGTGCTGACCGCCCGCGCCGCCACGGCCGAGTTGCGGGACGCCACCGGACGCGGCCTTCGCACCGGCATCCTGTTCGGCCCGGAACGCGCCGGCCTGGACAACGACGACATGGCTCAGGCCGACACCCTGGTGCGCTATCCCCTTAACCCCGCGTTCAACTCGTTGAACTTGGCCCAAGCGGTGCTGGTCATGTCATACGAGTGGTGGACCGCCGCCGACCAGACGCCGCCGCGCGAGCTGATGACCTATGAAACCGAAGTCGCCACCAAGGCGCAGCTCAACAGCTTAATGGACCATTTGATTGACCAGCTCGACGCCAGCGGCTTCCTGCGCAATGCCCCCAAGCGGCCCGGTATGGTCCGCAACCTGCAGCACCTGTTCCAACGCGGAGAGGTGACGGCTCAGGAGGTGCGGACGCTGCACGGCGTGGTGCAAATGCTGGCCCTGGGCCGCCGGGTGCGTGGGCGGCTGGAACCGGACGCGGCTACTCCGTCAGATTGGCCTGGCGAGCCAAGCGCCGGGACAGCAGCCAGCCAATAAGCGCTGACGCCGGGCCGCCGATGCAGATCAGCAGGAACCCCCAGGGCTGGCCGTTGACCGCCAGGTCCATGCCAATCCCCAGCATAAGCCCGCCGATCAGGCCGCCAGTCACGCCGGAGGAGATGCCGAGCCAGAGAATGTCGCCGCGCGTGATCATGGCCCTGAAATGCGCTGCGCCAGGCGGTTTGACAAGCCGGGGCAGGGGGCGTAGCACCCGCGCACTGCCGGGAACGTGGACGCGCCTCCGGGGCGTGCGCCCGCCGCTGCCTATTTGTGCGGACTACCGGTGCAACAAGCCGTACAACGCGGCATATAGAATGGAGGCCCGCGCATGACCAAGCGCGCCGAAAGCAAGTACAAGATCAACCGCCGCTTGGGCGTGAACCTGTGGGGCCGCGCCAAGTCTCCCATCAACAAGCGCGAGTATGGCCCAGGCCAGCACGGCCAGCGCCGCAAGCAGAAGCCGACCGACTTCGGCATCCAGTTGATGGCAAAACAGAAGCTCAAGGGCTACTACGGCAATATCGGCGAGAAGCAGTTCCGCAAGTACTATGACGAGGCAGTCCGCCGCAAGGGCGACACCTCAGAGAACCTGATCGAGCTGCTGGAGCGCCGGCTGGACGCGGTGGTGTATCGCTTGAAGTTCGCCATCACCCCGTTCGCGGCCCGGCAGTTCATCAACCACGGCCATGTCACCGTGAACGGCGCCAAGGTCAACATTCCGTCATTCCTGGTGCGCGACGGCGACGTAATTGAGGTGCGCGAGAGGTCCAAGCAACTCGCCGTCGTGCTCGACAGCGCGCAGAGCGGCGAGCGCGACGTGCCGGACTACCTGGAGGTGGACCATCGCGCCATGAAGGGCCGCTTTGGCCGCGCGCCGAAGCTCACGGACGTGCCGTATCCCGTCTCCATGGAGCCTAATTTGGTGGTGGAGTTTTACTCCCGCTAAGCCGCGTTTTAGGGATTGGCGGGCAACGCCGGGTTGGGACCAAACCGGTCCTGCCCGGCGTTTCGCATTGAGGGACGTTTGATGACGCCGAATGAAGAGATCGCCCGCCGCCGCACCTTCGCGATCATTTCCCACCCTGACGCCGGCAAGACCACTTTGACCGAGCGCCTGTTGCGGGCCGGCGGCGCTATCCAGCTCGCCGGCAACGTCCGCGCCAAGGGCGAGCGCCGCCGCACCCGGTCTGACTGGATGGGCATCGAACGCGAGCGCGGCATCTCCGTCGTGACCTCGGTCATGACATTCGAGTACGGCGGCTGCGTGTTCAATTTGCTGGATACCCCCGGCCATGAAGACTTCTCCGAGGATACCTACCGCACCCTGACCGCGGTCGACTCCGCCGTCATGGTGATCGACGCCGCCAAGGGCATCGAGGCGCGCACCCGCAAGCTGTTTGAGATTTGCCGCCTGCGCGACATCCCGATCTTGACCTTCGTCAACAAGATGGACCGCGAGGCGCGTGACCCGTTCGAGATCGTGGAGGAGGTCTCGGACACCCTGGCGCTCGACACCGCCCCGGTCACCTGGCCCATCGGCCGCGCCGCCAACTTCGCCGGCACATACGACCTCCGCACCCGCGACATGCGCCTGCTGGAGCCGATTGAGCAATCCGACCCGCGCATGGCGGCACTTGGCGACGAGCTGGACCTGGTGCGCGCCGCCCTCCCGGAGTTCGACCGCGCCGAGTTCAACGCCGGCAGCCTGACCCCCGTGTTCTTCGGCAGCGCCATCCGCGAGATCGGCGTTTCCGACCTGCTGGACAGCCTGGTCGCATTCGGGCCGCCGCCGCGCAACCAGCCGGCGGACAACCGCATCGTCGAGGCGACCGAGGACAAGCTGACAGCGCTCGTGTTCAAAATCCAGGCCAACATGGACCCCAACCACCGCGACCGCATCGCCTTCGCCCGCGTCTGTTCCGGCCGCCTGGTGCGCGGGATGCGCTTGAAGCAGGTCCGCACAGGCAAGCTGATCCCGCTGCACGCGCCGCAGTTCTTCTTTGCGCGCGACCGCCAGATTGCCGACGAGGCATTTGCCGGCGACGTGGTCGGCATCCCCAACCACGGCACGCTGCGCATCGGCGACACGCTGACCGAGGACGAGGAGCTGAACTTCATCGGCGTGCCCTACTTCGCCCCGGAAATCCTGCGCCGCGTCCGCCTGGACGACGCGATGAAGGCCAAGAAACTGCGCCAAGCCTTGCAGGAGCTGGCAGAGGAGGGCGTGGTGCAGCTATTCCGCCCGCAGGACGGCAGCCAGCCCATCGTGGGCGTCGTCGGCACCTTGCAGCTCGACGTGCTGGTGGCCCGGCTCGCCGCCGAGTACGGCGTCGCCATCGGCTTCGAGCCGGTGCCCTACGCCCTGGCTCGCTGGGTCACTGGCGACAAGGCGCAACTGGCCCGCTTCGTGGGCGAACAGCGCACCAGCATGGCCGACGACGTGGACGGCGACCCGGTTTACCTCGCCAGCTCGCCCTTCATGATGCGCCGCACCGCCGAGCTGCATGACAGCCTGACGTTCCGCGACATCAAGGACGTCCGCGCCGAAGCCGTGGCGGCGTGACCCGCGTTTGGACCGCATAGACCGCAAGCTGCTGGCCCTGCTGCAACAGGACAGCACCCTTTCCATCGCCGCGATGGCCGAACAGGTTGGCCTGTCGCAAACCCCGTGCTGGAAGCGCATCCAGCGCCTTGAGGCGGACGGCGTCATCGAGCGCCGGGTGGCCTTGCTAAGCCCCGAGAAGCTCGGCCTCGGCCTCACCGTGTTCGTCTCAATCGAGGCCGGTGATCACTCGCCTGACTGGCTCGCCGCCTTCGCCGCCGCCGTCACCGCGCTCCCCGAAGTGGTCGAGGTGCACCGAATGGCCGGCGACATCGACTACATGCTGCGCGTCGTCGCCCACGACATCCCGGCGTATGACGCATTCTACAAACGCCTGATCGCGGCAGTGCCGCTCAAAAACGTCAGCTCGCGCTTCAGCATGGAGCGGGTGAAGTTCACGACGGAGCTGCCGCTCGACGGGTCTTGATGCAACTGACACGATCAAGGTTGAAGGCGGTGCAAGGCAACGCTTACGAGATAACCGCAACCGAGGCTTCTGTGGCGGAACGGCCAGTGCTTGGCCGCCTGCTCCAGCTCTACTTACATGACTTCTCGGAATACGCTGCAGTTGACAGTTCATATGGCGAGGTGGACGAGGACGGACTCTTCGCCTACCCGCTAGGCTTAGACCGTTATTGGCAGGAACCCGGCCGCGTGCCGCTCTTGATCCATGTTGATGGTCATATTGCGGGGTTCCTGCTGCTCAACTAGTGGTCGGCTCTGGACCGGCCGCTTGACCGCGCGTTCGCTGAGTTCTTTGTTCTTCGGAAGTATCGCCGGGCACGCGTCGGCACCCGTGCCGCCCATCACGTACTCCGCCGCTACCCCGGACACTGGGAAATTCCAGTCGCCAATTACAATCAAGGCGCGCTGCGGTTCTGGCGCACCGTCACCCGCTCGCTGCCCAGCACACCAGTCACAGAGCACGCCGGTGACGGCCAGCGCTGGTCCGGCACCGTGCTGTGCTTCACCTCAGTGTCAACGACGGCATGACCAAGCCGGCGTGCTCAATGACAGGATGTCAGGCGAAAGCTTCAATCGGCTGACAACGCGGGCTGTGTGACCTCGTCGACCGCGGCCCACCCGAATTGCAGCAGCGGCAAGCCGGCGCCGGCCACGTCGGCAATCGCGCTGACCAGTCCCGGTCCGGCCACCCTGTCGTCCGCCAGCGCTTGCCGAACCAGGAACGAACGCAAGCGGATGGCGGGCGCGACCGCGCTGCCCTTCATGTCCTCGTAACCCCGAGGCATCCGCGTCATTACGTCGCCCTCCAGCGCAAGGCCGTTCTCCGCAAGCTCCGCCTGCGTCGCGAGCCACCGTTCCGGATGCACCCGGATGCGTTCGCGAATGGCGTCCAGCGCCTCCGGCTCCGGCCGATAGAACGCCACGGCGGCAAAGCACCCCTCAGGCGCCAAATGGAAGTACAGCACGCCGGCACCGTCCTTGCCGCTGCCTTGCCGGTACCAGACCGCGCCGACCGACGTCTTGTAAGGGCTCTTGTCGTTGGAGAACCGGGTGTCCCGGTGAATGCGAAAGCTGGACCGCTTCGGATCGCCCTCCAACGGCAGACCACGATGCGTCAACTCAGTCGTGACGGCGGCAATTAGTGCTGCCACGGGCAGCTTAACCGCCCGCTCATATTGCGCCCGATGCGCCTCAAACCGGCTTTTGGTGTTATCAGCCGCAAGACCGCGCAGGAACTCGAATGCGGCCGGGGTGAACCCTGGGAACGCCCCGGCCGCCCGTGGCATCAGGCGGCGGCTTGGTGCGGCACGCCCTTCTCCGACAGCAGCGACTCCAACTCGCCCGACTGGTACATCTCGGTCACGATGTCGCAGCCGCCCACGAACTCGCCTTTCACGTAAAGCTGCGGCACCGTCGGCCACTGGCTGAACGCCTTCACGCCCTCGCGCAGCTCCGGGTCAGCCAGCACGTTCGCAGTCTGGAACGGCACGCCCAGGTGGGTCAGGATTTGCACGACCCGGGCGGAGAAGCCGCACTGCGGGAACATCGCGTCCCCCTTCATATACAGCATGACCGGGTTGGTCGTGATCTCGCCCTGGATACGCTCGTGCACTGGGTTGTTCATGTGTGAAATCCTATTCCGGGTGGGAAGTCTGTAACGCGAGGGCATGCAACTCGCCCCCCATGCGACCGCGGAGCGCGGCATAAACCATCTGGTGCTGCTGCACGCGGGACTGGCCGCGGAACGCCTCGCTGACGACGGTCGCAGCGTAGTGGTCGCCGTCGCCGACCAGGTCCTCGATTACCACGCGCGCGTCGGGCAACGCCTCCTTGATTAAGGCCTCGATGTCGCTCGCGACCATGGCCATGGCTCAGCCCTCCATCCAGGTCGAAAAAAAGCGCTCATGCGCCTCCCGCACCTGTTCCAGCGATATGGCGACGCCGCCGGGCAGTGTCAAACCGTCCCCGCCGGTGGCGCCGATGCGTTGGGCCGGCACGCCGGCAACCTCCGCCGCGCGCAGCACCGGGTCCGCATCGGTGACCGCCAAAACGTAGCGCGCCTGATCCTCGCCAAACCAGAAGGCGTGCGCCGCCATGCCCGGCGGCGGGTCTAGCAACGCCGCGCCGACCCGGCCGCCCAGCGCCATCTCCGCCACCGCGACCAGCAGCCCGCCGTCGCTCACGTCATGGCAGGCGCGCACCGTGCCCCCCAGGATTTGCCCGCGCACGAAGTCGCCGTTGCGGCGTTCGGCGCCCAGGTCCACCGGCGGCGGCGGCCCATCCTCCCGTCCCAGGACCTCGCGCAGCCATAGCGACTGGCCAAGCCATCCTGCCGTGTCTCCCACCAGCACCAACTCCAGGCCCGGGTGCAACGCCAGCCCGACGCTATGCGCCGCGTCCTCCAGCACGCCCAACCCGCCGATGGCCGGCGTAGGCAGGATGCCGCGCCCCTCCGTCTCGTTGTACAGGCTGACGTTGCCGCTCACGACCGGGAAGTCCAGCGCCACGCAGGCCGCCGCCATGCCGCGGATGCTGGCGGCGAACTGGCCCATGATCTCCGGCTTCTCCGGGTTGCCGAAATTCATGTTGTCGGTTACGGCCAGCGGTCGCGCGCCCACGGCGGTGAGGTTGCGCCACGCCTCCGCCACCGCCTGCATCCCGCCCATCGCCGGGTCGGCCGCGCAATAGCGCGGCGTGCAGTCGGTGGTGAGCGCCAACGCCCGCGCGTGCCCCTCGATCTGCACCACCGCCGCGTCCGCGCCGCCGGGCCGCTGCACGGTGTGGCCGCCGATGGTGCTGTCATACTGGTCCCACACCCAGGCGCGCGAACACAAATCCGGACAGCCCACCAGGGTCAGCAATGCGGCCTCGATGCCCACCGGGTCCGCCACTTCGCCGAGCGCCGCCGGGGCAGGGGGGTCCACAAACGGCCGGTGATACAGCGGCGCCTGCTCGGCCAGCGGGTCGAGCGCGATGTCCGCCTCCACCGCGCCCCGATGCCGCACCATGATGCGTCCGGTGTCCGTCAGGTGGCCAATTACCGCAAAGTCCAGCTCCCACTTCCCGAACACCGCCCGCGCCACGCCTTCACGGTCCGGCCGCAGCACCATGAGCATGCGTTCCTGGCTTTCGGACAGCATCATTTCGTAGGCCGACATCCCAGTTTCCCGCTGCGGCACCGCGTCGAGGTCGAGGTCGATGCCCACGCCGCCCTTGCCCGCCATCTCCACGCTGCTGCTGGTCAGCCCGGCCGCGCCCATGTCCTGAATGGCGATGATGGCGTCCGTCGCCATCAGCTCCAGGCAGGCCTCAATTAACAGCTTTTCGGTGAAAGGGTCGCCCACCTGCACCGTGGGCCGCTTTTCCTCGCTATCGGCGCCGAACTCGGCGCTCGCCATAGTCGCGCCGTGAATGCCGTCCCGCCCGGTCTTGGACCCCACATACACCACCGGATTGCCCACCCCGGCGGCGGCGCTGAGGAAGATGCGGTCCGCACGCGCGATGCCCACCGTCATGGCGTTCACCAGCGGGTTGCCGTTGTAGGCCGGGTGGAAGTTGACCTCGCCGCCTACGGTCGGCACGCCGACGCAGTTGCCGTAGCCACCGATGCCGCGCACCACGCCGTCCACCACGCGCCGCGTCCGTGGGTCGTCCGGGTGCCCGAAGCGCAAGGCGTTCAGGTTGGCGACCGGCCGCGCGCCCATCGTGAAAACGTCGCGCATGATGCCGCCCACGCCGGTCGCGGCGCCTTGGTATGGCTCGATGAAGCTCGGGTGGTTGTGGCTTTCCATCTTGAAGATGGCCGCGAGACCGTCGCCGATATCCACCACGCCCGCGTTCTCGCCGGGTCCATGGATCACCCACGGCGCGGTGGTGGGCAACTGCTTCAACCACACCCGGCTCGATTTATAGCTGCAATGCTCGGACCACATCACGCTGAAGATGCCCAGTTCCGTCAGCGTCGGCGTCCGCCCCATGATAGCCAGCACCCGGCCATATTCGTCGGCGCTCAGCCCGAACTCGCGCGCCAGCGCCTCGCCCACCACCCGGCTCACGCTGCCAACGCCTCAACCACGCCGGTGAACAACGGCCGGCCATCCACGCCGCCCATCAACGGGTCCACCAAGTCCTCGGGATGCGGCATCAAGCCCATTACCCGCAAGTTGGGGCTGAACACCCCGGCGATGCTGCGCGCGGACCCGTTCGGGTTGGCCGCATCCGTCAGCCCCCCGTCCGGCATCGCGTAGCGGAACGCGACCAAGCCCTCGCCCTCCAGCCGGTCCAGGGTCGTCGTGTCGGCGAAGTAGTTGCCGTCCCCATGCGCCATCGGCGCCCGGAACACCTGCCCGCGCTGGTAGTGCCGCGTATAGGCGGTGTCTGCCCGCTCCACCCGCAAGTGGCAGTCGCGCGACAGGAACCGCAGCCCGGCGTTCCGCAGCAAAGCCCCCGGTAGCAGCCCGGCCTCGGTCAGCACCTGGAACCCGTTGCAGATGCCCAGCACATATCCGCCTGCCGCCGCGAACGTCCGCACGCTGTCCATCACCGGGCTTCTCGCCGCCATCGCGCCGCATCGTAGGTAATCGCCATGGCTGAACCCGCCCGGCAGCACCACAAGGTCCAGGCCGTCCAGGTCAGTGTCCCGGTGCCACACCATCCGCGGCGCCCGCCCGGTCGCGCCCTGCAAAGCGATGGCGACGTCGCGCTCCCGGTTGGTGCCGGGGAATACAACAATGCCGGCCTTCATGCGTCACTCGCCAATCAGGAACGCTGTTCGCCCGGGCAGGCATAGGTGGCGTTGATCGCGCGGAGCACGATCCCTGACGCCTGGGTTGCCGGCAGAAGGCTCGCGTGGGCCTTGGCCCAGTTCACGACGGTTTCGCGGAGCTGGAGGCCGGTGACGCTGTCGGGCACGCAGACATACTCCGGCAACGCGGCGCCCTTGCTGCCATCCTTCGGGCGAAGCTTTTGGTAAAAACTAACGGTGTCGGAGATGCCTTCGATGTAGGCGGTGCAGTCGCTTTGCGCGCTCTTGTCCCGACCGGTGCATAGCTCCACCAGCTTGGCACCATTCAACGCAGAGAACCGCTCTGCCTGCGCTGGGACCGCAATCGCCGCGACTGCTGCAGCTATTAGGACAGCTCTCATGCCTCAATCTCCACCCGGTAAGCCTCGATAACCGTATTGGCCAGCAATCGCCGCGCCATGTCCTCCGCCGCCGCCTGCGCGCGCGCCGGGTCCTGTTCCTGCAGCTCCAGCTCGATCACCTTGCCGGCCCGCACCTCGCCCACGCCCTCGAACCCCAGCGTGCCCAGCGCATGCCCAATTGCCCGGCCCTGCGGGTCCAGCACCCCCGGCTTCAGCATCACGGTCACCCGGGCCTTCATGGTGTGGGCGCTTTCACTGCATTAACTCCGGCCCCTTCATGTCGTTGTTGCCCGCCTCCGGCAAGATGCCAAGGCGGCGCGCGACTTCCTGGTAGGCCTCTTCGACCCGGCCCATGTCCCGCCGGAACCGGTCCTTGTCCATCTTCTCGCTGGTTTTGCTGTCCCAAAGCCGGCAGTTGTCCGGGCTGATCTCGTCGGCCAGCACGACGCGCATGTCCTCGTCGTCCTCCCAGAGCCGTCCGAACTCCAGCTTGAAGTCCACCAGCACGATGCCGACGCCTAGGAACAGCCCGGACAGGAAATCGTTCACCCGCAGCGTCAGGCTCACGATGTCGTCCATGTCCTGCGTGCTGGCCCAGCCGAACGCGGTGATGTGCTCCTCCGCCACGATCGGGTCGTTAAGCGCGTCGTTCTTGTAATAGTATTCGATGATGCTCCGCGGCAGCCGCGTGCCCTCGGGAATGCCGAGCCGGGTGCTGAGGCTGCCGGCCGCCACGTTGCGCACCACGATCTCCAAGGGAATGATTTCCACCTCGCGGATCAGTTGCTCGCGCATGTTGAGGCGCCGCACGAAATGCGTCGGCACGCCAATCTCGCCCAGGCGAGTCATCAAGTACTCGCTGATGCGGTTGTTCAGCACGCCCTTGCCGGTGATGGTGCCTTTCTTGGCGCCGTTCCCGGCGGTCGCGTCGTCCTTGAAGTACTGCACCAGGGTTCCAGGCTCAGGACCTTCGAACAGGACCTTGGCCTTGCCCTCATACAGTTGCCGGCGGCGTGCCATGATGTGTTTCCTGTGCCGAGGCGCCCGAAGCGGGAGCGTGCGCCCGGGATATAGCAGCCGGGGGGCAAACCTGCCACGCCTGCCGCATTACGGCAGCGCAACTGGCTCGAACGGCGCCAAATCCGGCGGCCCGGCCGCGAACAGCCACACCGGCGACCCAGCCGCAGGCAAGGCCACCAGCGACGAACACGTGGTGCCAAATCCATCCAGCGGCGGCACGTTGATGGCCGCGAAGCGGTTTCCGGACCGGTCCGACAGCAACGCCTGCCACGCGGACCAGTCGCCGGTCGCCGGGTCCGGCGCCGCGGCCGCTTCGAACCGCGGCAGGTGCGCCCGCGCCCGCTCGATCTGGGCGTCATTCGGATCGTGCGCGGTCACGACATGCACGCCCGCCGGCAACGGCCAAGCATCCGGACGCCCGCCGCCCAGGCCGCGTATGAAATACGCCGCGCGCCAATCCGCCACCACCATGTTGAACGTCCGGTAGGCCCCAGCGTCCAGCTCGCACAAGGCATCCGCCGCCGCTCGGGCCGTGTCGTGCCGGAGCGCCAGCAACGGCAGCGCCCCCCGGCTCAGCTTGCCCGGTGCCGGACCCAGGCTGCCGGCCCGGTTCAGCACCGCCGCAACCACTCCGCCGCGCATTGCCATCCAGGTGCCGCCGCCCAGCCGGTCCCGGCCTGCCACCACGTCCGGCTGGTCCGGCCAGTGCCGACTCGGCAGGTCCCAAGCACGGTCCAGCCTCTCGTCACGGTTGGCGGCCAGCAACAGCGGCCAGGCATGGCCCGGCCGCACCCGGAGAACGACAGTGCACACGGCGGCGCTATGCCACCGTGCGCGTCCGGTTACCAGCCGCGCGAGTATTGCCGGTCGTAGCCGTAACCGGGACCGTACCCGTCTCCGTAGCCGCCGTGTTGGCGGCGGTGGTGCCGCCACTCACGGCGGGCCTCGCGGCGGCGGAACTGCTCGAAAGCGTCCCGGCGACGCCATTCATGCTGCCGCCAATTCTCGTAGTACTGCACCGGCTGCAACAGCGCTGTGCTATCCAGCACCGGCATCGGCGCTGCCGGAACCGGAGCGGCCTGGGCCGCGTGGCCCACCGCGGCCACGCTGGCCAACGCCGTCAATACCATCAGGAACTTGCGCATACTCAAGGGCCTCCTCATGCCCGTAGTCTATCTATGCCATGAACCAGGCGGGTTCAGGCCGCCACGGTGTCAGGATCAGGGCAACCGAACACTCGCGCAAACACGTGATCGACGTGGCGCAAGTGCATGGCGGTGTCGGTGGCCTGGTCCAGCTCCGCCATGGACACTCGCCCGGCCACCTCCGGGTCCGCCAACAGGTTGGCGCGGAACCCCTGCGCGTCCTTCTGGCCAAGCCGGGTCCAGGTCGCCATCGCGTTGCGCTGCACAATTCTATAGGCGTCCTCCCGCGAGATGCCGGCCCGGGTCAGCGCCAGCAGCACCTCGCCGCTGTGCACCACGCCGCCCAGCGCCTCGACGTTGGACGCCATCTGCTCCGGGTAAACCGTAAGCTTCTCCATCATGCCGGCCAGTCGCGCCAACGCGAAGTCGAGTGTTATCGTCGCGTCCGGCCCGATGGCCCGCTCGACGCTTGAGTGGCTAATATCCCGCTCGTGCCACAGCGTCACGTTCTCCAGCGCCGGCACCACCGCGCTTCGCACGATGCGCGCGAGGCCGGTCAGGTTCTCCGACAGCACCGGGTTGCGCTTGTGCGGCATGGCGCTGCTGCCTTTCTGGCCGGCGTGGAAGAACTCCTCCGCCTCCCGCACCTCGCTCCGTTGCAGGTGACGCACCTCGGTCGCCAGGCGTTCGATCCCGCTGGCGATCACGCCCAGAGTGCAGAAGAACGCGGCGTGGCGGTCCCTGGGGATGACCTGAGTGGACACGGTCTCGACCGCCAAGCCGAGCTTCTGCGCCACGTGCGCCTCCACCGCCGGGTCAACGTGGGCGTAGGTGCCGACCGCCCCGCTGATGGCGCAGACCGCGATTTCCGCCCGTGCCTGCACCAGCCGCGCCCGGTTGCGCGCGAACTCGGCATAGTGCCCGGCCAGCTTCAACCCAAAGCTCGTGGGTTCCGCATGGATGCCGTGGCTGCGGCCGATGATGACCGTGCGCTTGAACTCGAACGCGCGCCGCTCCAGCGCCGCCAGCACCGCGTCCAAATCCTCCAGCAGCAAATCCGCCGCCTGGGTCAACTGCACCGAGAACGTCGTGTCCAGCACGTCGCTGCTAGTCATGCCCTGGTGCACGAACCGGCTGTCCTCGCCGATGGCCTCGCCGAGCCAGGTCAGGAAGGCGATCACGTCGTGCCGGGTCTCGGCCTCGATGGCGTCGATGCGGTCGAGGTCCGTCTGGCTAATGTTGGCCACCTTGGCGCCGCCCCGCTCCCGGATCGCCGCCGCCGCCTTGGCAGGGACCGTTCCAAGCTCCGCCATGGCCTCGGCCGCCAGCGCCTCGATCTCGAACCAGATGCGGTAACGGTTCTCCGCCGCCCAGATTGCGGTCATCGCCGGACGTGCGTATCGGGGAACCATCGTTTGCCTCATTCTGTTACGTCGTGCATCTACGTCGCGAGCGGCGGCAGCTACGCCCACCCGACCTGGAGGATCAAGCCCTGAACATCGACGCTTACCTGCCGGAGCTGATCGCGCTCGCCCAGGTTCTGTTCATTGACCTCGTGCTCGCTGGCGACAACGCCATCGTGGTCGGCCTCGCGGTCGCCGGGTTGCCGGAGGCGCAGAAGTCCCGCGCCATCCTGATCGGCATCGCGGTCGCCACGATCCTGCGCATCGCCTTCGCCTTCATCACCGTGCAGCTTTTGGCCATCGTCGGCCTGCTGTTCGTCGGTGGCCTGTTGCTGCTGTGGGTGTGCTGGAAGATGTACCGGGACCTGCGTGGCAGCGGGCACCAGGTCGATGTGAACGCGGTGCCGAAGGTGAAAACCATGCGGCAGGCCATGACGCAAATTGTCGTGGCCGACATTTCCATGAGCCTGGACAACGTGCTGGCCGTCGCGGGCGCGTCGCGTGAGCACCCTTGGGTATTGGTGGTGGGCCTTGCAATCTCCGTCGTGCTGATGGGGGTCGCTGCGACTTTCATCGCAAAGCTGCTGGAACGCTACCGCTGGCTTGCGTGGGCCGGGCTGCTGGTGGTGCTGTATGTGGCGCTGAAGTTGATCTGGGAGGGCGGCCACGAGATCATGCGGCACACCGCGGCGTAGCGGCTCAAAGCACGCCCTCGGCCCGGAAGCTGAACCAGCGTCCGTTGCCGACAATGACGTGGTCGTGCAGCGCCACCGACAGCGCGGCGGCGGCCTCCTTCACGCTACGGGTCATAGCAAGGTCGTCGGCGGAGGGCGTAGGGTCGCCGCTCGGATGGTTGTGCACCAGGATCATCGCCACGGCGTGCAGCTCCAGGGCGCGTTTGACTACCTCCCGCGGGTAAACCGGGGTGTGGTTGACCGTCCCCGCGATAGCGCCTCGTCCGCCAGCAGGCGGTTCCGGTTGTCCAGGAACAGCACGCGGAACTGCTCCACCCGCTCCCGCGCCAGCACGGCTGTCAGATAGTCCATAAGCCGGTCCCAGTTGTTCAGCACCGGGCGGTGCTGCACGTCCGCCCGCACCAGCCGCACTGCGGCAGCCTGCACGGTTTTCAGCGCCGCCAGCCCAGCGTCCCCCAGCCCCTCGATCCCGCGCAGGTCGGCAACCGGCGCCGACACCGCCCCGGCGAAGCTGCCGAACCGCGCCAGCAGGTCGCGCGCAATCGGCTTGGTGTCCCGCCGCGGCAGCGCCAGGAACAGCACCATTTCCAGCAACTCATGGTCCGCCACGCTGTCGGGTCCGGCTGTGAGAAGCCGGGCGCGCATCCGGGTCCGGTGGCCCTCGGCGCTGATGGGGGAGGGCGGCGCAGGGTCCGCCGGCACCCTCACTCCTCCGGAACCAGCCAGCGCTCCAGGCTCGCGCGCCACGGCCTGATTTCGGTGGCGCGGCCGGCGTCGCGGTCCAGCACCACCAGCACCGTGGCCGCCCGCGCGCAGACTTGATCCCCATGCACCAGGCGCTGGCGCAGCCGGATGGACCGGTCGCCGATGCGGGCCACCTCGGTTTCGACACGCACGTCGCCGGGCCACGCCATCTCGCGCAGGAAATCCAGCTCCAGCCGCACAATCACCAAGGCCTGGCCGCTCGACTCCACCGGCAGCCCGGCCTCGACCGCCAACTCGGACCGTCCCTGTTCGAGCATCACCGCGAACACCGCGTTGTTCACGTGCCCCAGCCGGTCCGTGTCATTGAACCGCAGCCGGTGCGTCGTGACGTGTGCCGTCATGCCCCGTGCGGCTTGTGCAACCCTGCCGGCGAGATGGTGAACACCTCGCACCCGTCGTCCGTCACGCCGACCATGTGCTCGAACTGCGCTGATAGGCTGCGGTCCCGCGTCACGGCGGTCCAGCCGTCGTCCAGCACCTTCACCTCCGGCCGCCCGGCGTTCACCATTGGCTCCACGGTGAAGAACATGCCCGGCCGCAATACCGGACCCTCGCCCGGACGGCCGAAGTGCAAGATGTTTGGCGCCTCGTGGAAGCGTCGGCCGATGCCGTGGCCGCAGAAGTCCCGCACCACGCTGAACCGGTGCGACTCCACATAGCCCTGGATTGCCTGGCCGATATCGCCCAGCGTCGCCCCGGGTCGCACCGCAGCGATCCCGCGCATCAGCGCCTCGTAAGTCACATCCATCAGCTTGCCCGCGCGCGTGGAGGGCTGCCCGGCCGCGTACATCCGGCTAGTGTCCCCATGCCAGCCATCCAGCACGACCGTCACGTCGATGTTGAGGATGTCCCCCTCGATCAGCCGGCGCTCCCCCGGAATGCCATGGCACACGACGTGGTTGATGGAGGTGCAGCTCGAATGCTGGTAGCCGCGGTAGCCCAGCGTCGCCGGGGTGGCGCCGTGCGCGACCATGAAGTCATGGCACAACCGGTCAAGCTCTCCGGTGGACACGCCGGGCCGAACGTGCGGCGTAATCATGTCCAGCGTCTCTGCCGCCAACTGCCCGGCAGCGCGCATGCCGGCGAAATCCTCAGGCGCATGGATCGTTATGCGCCTGCCGTCCGTGCCTCCGTCCATGCCCTACCCTAAATCCTGCGCTGGCTGTGTCGTGCTAAAATGATCGGCAGGGCGGGCGGGCGCAAGGGCATGGCTTCGCGGCAACGCGCCGTCCTGGCTTAACCCGGCGCGCGGGCGCCCGCCGGAGCGTTCGCCGTGCGGGTGCGCGCCCGCGGTCCGCCGGCGCGCGTGCTGCGCGGCGAAACATCCGGTGCCCGCGCCACTCGCACCGTTGCCCGGACCGCACGCACAGGAGCCACGGCCGCACGGCGCTCAACCCGGGCCTCCCGCTGCGCCACCCGGAGCACAGGCCGCTTGTCGCTGATGCGCCTATCGCTCGACTGCGCCAACGAACGCCGGCCGCTGGCGACGCGCTCCTGCCGGGGCCGGCCAGCATCGCGCATAGCCACAAACTGGGTTGCAGGAACCTGGCGTGCGGCTTGGGATGGCATATCCGACGTTGTTTGGAACGCCATGCGCGGCGGAGCATCGGCAACGGCAGCCTGCGCAGCGCTGATGAGGGACGGCATCCGGAACAGCGGCGCGTCCTGCCGCGCCACGAACACCGCCCCCATGCGGTCAAAGCTCTGGTCCAGCAAGCTCGCCATGTGCTGGTCCCGCTCCCAGCCGCTGGACGCGCCCATCACCGCGCCAATTAGCCGCGTCTCCCCACGCACCGCCGACGTCACGACATTGTAGCCCGACGCGATGATGTAGCCGGTCTTGAGCCCATCGGCGCCGGGGTAGGTCTGCAGCAGCCGTTGGTGGTTCATGATCAAACGGCCTTGGAACACGAACGAGGGCACGCTGAAGTACCGGTAGTACATTGGGAAATCCTGCACCAGCCGCCGCCCGAGCACGGCCATGTCGCGGGCCGTGGTGACCTGGCTCCAATCCGGCAGCCCGGACGCGTTGCGGAACGTGGTGTTCGCCATGCCGAGCGCTCGCGCGCGCAACGTCATCATCTGCGCGAACCGCTCCTCGTCGCCGCCCATCAACTCGCCGAGCGCGGCGGCTGCGTCGTTCGCGGATTTGGTCACCAAGGCCAGCAATGCCTGCTCCACCGTGATGTAGGTGCCCGGCAACAGCCCGAGCTTGGTCGGCGACATGGAGGCGGCATACGATGAGACCGGAACCGGCTGCTGCAGCACGAGCCGCCGGTCCCGCAACGCTTCAAAAAGCATGTAAAGCGTCATCATTTTCGTAAGGCTCGCCGGAAAGCGGTACTCGTCCGGGCTGACGGCCGATAGGACGGCGCCGGTGCCAGCGTCCATCACCACGGACGCATACCGGTCCGACCCGATTTGCGCCCACAAAGGCCGGGGCGCCAAGCACGCCACTGCCAGGAGCGCCGCCGCAAGAAGGCGAAAGGCCGGTGTGGGCCGAGAGTAACGTGCGGGCATATCGACCCATCCCTGTTCTACAGGGCAGCACCTTAAAGTCCGATCGGAACGGATGTCCAGCTTGCTCAGAGCTGGAATCCAACCGTATCAGAGGTTTGTGGGACGAAACTCCGTGAAGGGTTATTAACCGTCAGCGCCTATGCTGCAATGCAGCATATTTTGCTTGACGCTGTCTCGAATTTGCAGCAGATCGGCGTCGTTGCAGTGCAGCAATTCCGCGGGATTTGCTGGAACACGCACTGCGCCGCCGGCTCGCGCGAGCTTGGCGTGACTGCGCCAAAACAGCGGGTTCCGCCCGCATTGCAAGGGACTGCTCTATGAAGACCGCAGAGGATCTCGTGACCTTCAGCCAGGCCAACGTGGAAGCGCTGGTGAAGTCGGGCCAGATTGTCGCCGCCACCCTACAAGATTTGACAAAACAAATGGCCTCGACCGTACAGGCCTCCATGGACGAAACAATGGCCACGTTCCGCGCCATGGCGGGCGTGCGCTCCATCAAGGAAGCCATCGGGCTGCAAACGACCCTGGCGCGTTCCACCGTGGAAAAAGCGCTGGCGCAGGCTGGGCAAGTGGCCGAGGCCTCTTTCGTGTTTGCCGAACATGCCGTTGCGCCGATTGCCGACCGCATGACGCTGGCCGACCGTCCGTTCGGCAAGTCCATCTAGGCGGACTTGCCGCGCCGCGCGGCCAGCGCACACGCTTATGTACAGGCCCGGGGCAATGCTCCGGGCCTTTTGACGTTGTCCCGGGCAGATGTCCGGGACAGATGCAGTGAACTCTTTTCCCCGGCCCCCGCGTTCCGATATGCTGCACTGGAAGCGGGGGTCTGGGTACGGTGCCGGTTTAAAAAGGCTTCAGAGTACTGAAAGGGCGTGCCGGGCTGTCAAACGAGGGTCGGCGAGGGTCACAGCGGGATGGCGCGGCAGGTGCCGGCGCTATCAGGATGTCAGGGCAATGAGCGACAACGACAAGCGCACCAACGGAGACGGACCGAACACCGGCGTGGTGGTGAAGGCGCGGCCCAAGACGCGCAAGCCGGCGATGTACAAAGTCCTGATGCTGAATGACGACTACACGCCCATGGAGTTTGTCGTTCACGTGCTGGAACGTTTCTTCCAGAAGACGCGCGATGAGGCGACCCGCATCATGCTTCATGTGCATCGGCGCGGGGTCGGCGTATGCGGGGCCTATACGTACGAGGTGGCTGAGACCAAAGTGACGCAGGTGATGGACTTGGCCCGGCAGAACCAGCATCCGCTACAGTGTACCATTGAGAAAGAGTGACGCAGACCTAACGTCTAACATTAAGTTTCTGAGACATTCCGCGACGCGGTGCCTTTTGGTCCGCAATGCCCCGGGGGTCCCAGCGCGAAGGAGTGTCAAACAGCATGCTTTCACGCAACCTTGAACAAACCTTGCATCGCGCCCTGTCGCTCGCGAGCGAGCGCAAGCACGAGTATGCGACCTTGGAGCACCTGTTGCTCGGCCTCGCCGACGATAGCGATGCCGCGACGGTCCTGCGCGCCTGCGGGGTGGACCTGGACAAGCTGCGGCAGGACTTGGGCGAGTTCTTGGACAAGGACCTGTCCGGCCTCGCCACCGAGCGGCCGGGCGACCCGAAGCCGACCGCTGGTTTCCAGCGCGTCGTGCAGCGCGCCGCAATCCATGTCCAAAGCTCCGGTCGTGATGAGGTGACCGGCGCCAACGTGCTGGTCGCGCTGTTCAGCGAGCGGGAGAGCCACGCGGTTTACTTCCTGCAGCTACAGGACATGACCCGACTGGATGCGGTGAACTTCATCAGCCATGGCATCGCCAAGGCGCCGGGCCGCACCAATCAGCGGCAGACGCAAGCCAGCAAGGATGAGAACGCTCCCGAGGGCGACCGTGAGGAGAAGCCTGGCCGCCGCGCCCAGGACGCGCTCAGCAACTACTGCGTGAACCTCAACAAGAAGGCCGCATCTGGCAAAATCGACCCGTTGATCGGCCGCGACAGCGAAATCGAGCGCACGATTCAAATCCTGTGCCGCCGAACAAAAAATAACCCGCTCTATGTCGGCGACCCTGGCGTGGGTAAGACCGCCATCGCCGAGGGCTTGGCCAAGCGGATCGTCGAGGGCGACGTGCCCGAGGTCCTGGCCAAAAGCACCATCTTCGCGCTCGACATGGGCGCATTGCTGGCGGGCACCCGGTATCGCGGTGACTTCGAGGAGCGGCTCAAGGCCGTGGTGACCGAGTTGGAGGCGCAGCCCGGCTCGATCCTGTTCATCGATGAGATCCACACGGTGATCGGCGCGGGCGCCACCAGCGGCGGCGCAATGGACGCGTCCAACCTGCTGAAGCCTGCGCTCGCCGCCGGTAACCTGCGGTGCGTCGGCAGCACGACCTACAAGGAGTATCGCAACTACTTCGAGAAGGACCGCGCGCTGGTCCGGCGGTTCCAAAAGATCGACGTGAACGAGCCCTCGCAGGAGGACGCGATCAAAATCCTGCGCGGCCTCAAGACCAACTACGAGAAGCACCACAAGGTCCGCTACACCGAGGAGGCCATTCGCGGCGCGGTGGAGCTGTCGGCCAAGTACATCAATGACCGCAAGCTGCCGGACAAGGCGATCGACGTGATCGACGAGGTCGGTGCGTCCCGCATGTTGCAGCCCGAGGGCAAGCGCAAAAAGACGGTGACGTTGCGCGACGTGGAGGAGATCGTCGCCAAGATCGCCCGCATCCCGCCCAAGTCCGTCTCGGCGGACGACAAGGAGACGTTGCGCAACCTGGAGCGTGACCTCAAGGGTATGGTGTTCGGGCAGGACCTGGCAATCGATGCCCTGGCTGCTGCGATCAAGCTGTCCCGCGCCGGGCTGCGCGAGGCGGAAAAGCCGATTGGCAACTACCTGTTCAGCGGCCCAACCGGCGTTGGCAAAACCGAAGTCGCGCGGCAGCTCGCGGCGACGCTCGGCATCGAGCTGACCCGGTTCGATATGAGCGAGTACATGGAGCGCCACAGCGTCAGCCGGCTGATCGGCGCGCCGCCGGGCTACGTGGGCTTCGACCAGGGTGGCTTGTTGACCGACGCCATCGACCAGCATCCGCACTGCGTGTTGCTGCTGGACGAGATCGAAAAGGCTCACCCGGACCTGTTCAACATCTTGCTGCAGGTGATGGACCACGGGAAGCTCACCGATCACAACGGCAAGGTGGTCGATTTCCGCAACGTCATCCTGATTATGACAACCAACGCCGGCGCGTCCGACATGGCGAAGGAAGCCATTGGCTTCGCGCGGGACGAGCGGGAGGGCGAAGACACCGAGGCGATCAAGCGGCTGTTCACGCCGGAGTTCCGCAACCGGTTGGACAGCGTCATCACCTTCGCCGCCCTCACACCCGAGATCGTGGGCCGCGTGGTGGAGAAGTTTGTCATGCAGCTTGAGGCGCAACTGGCGGACCGGAACGTCACGATCGAGCTGTCGTCGGCTGCCAAGGAGTGGCTGGCCGAGCGTGGCTACGACCGGTTGTATGGCGCGCGTCCGCTGGGCCGGGTCATCCAGGAGCACATCAAGAAGCCGCTGGCAGAAGAGTTGCTGTTCGGCAAGCTGGTGCGCGGCGGGTCGGTTGCAGTGGCGCTCAAAGATGGCAAGCTGGCGTTCGAGTATATCGCCGCCGAGGCGCAGAACCAGCCCAAGCCGGAAGGCGACGGGGATGAGGGTTCGTCAGAACGCGAGCCAGAAACCGCGGAGTAACCCAGTGGGCCGGACCTCATGGTCTGGCCCACTTCCGTTTGGGAGGTCACATGCAAGCAGTATGGAACGGCCAAGTCGTTGCCGAGAGCGACGACATCGTGACTGTGGAGGGCAATGCTTACTTTCCCGTTGGCAGCCTGAAGCAGGATTTCATCCAGCCCAGCGCCCATACCAGCGTCTGCCCCTGGAAGGGCACCGCCAGCTACTACTCCCTGGATGTCGGTGGGGCCGCCAACGCAAATGCCGTCTGGTACTATCTGGACCCGAAGGACGCTGCCGCCAACATTCGTGGCCGGGTAGCATTCTGGAAGGGCGTGGTCGTCAAGTAGGCCGTCGCTTGATGACCAACGGACCGGGCGCTTGGCAGGTCGGCATCAGCTCGATCCGGTTGACATTCACATGCGCCGGCAATCCCACGATCCAGGCGACGGTCTCGGCGATGTCCTCGGGTGATAGCGGAGTCGTGCCCGCATAGACCGCCGCAGCCTTTTCAGCATCGCCGCCGAAGCGCACAGCGCTGAACTCGCTGCCGCCCACCAGGCCCGGCTCCACGTCGGTCACCCGAACGCCGGTGCCGACCAGGTCCGCCTTTAAGTTCAAGCTGAACTGGGCCACGAACGCCTTGCTGGCACCATAGACGTTGCCGCCGGGGTAGGGGTAGCTGGCGGCGGTGCTGCTGAGGTTCACGATGTGCCCGGCGTCCTGCTCGATCATGCCCGGCAGCAACGCGCGGGTCAGGCGGATCAGGCCGGTGACGTTGGTTGCCACCATTGTGTCCCAGTCCTCGATGCAGGCTTGATGGGCCGGCGCAGTGCCCAAGGCCAGCCCAGCGTTGTTGACCAGCACGTCCACCGCTTGCCACTCCGCTGGCAGGCTACCTGGCAGCGCCGTGACCGCGGCGGCGTCCGTGACATCGAGCGCGAACGGCAGCACGGCGTCGCCGAGTTCGGCCTGTAATCGGCGCAGCCGCTCCGCCCGGCGTCCTGTCGCAATGACCCGGTGGCCGTCCCGCACGAACCGGCGGGTGATTGCCTCGCCAAATCCGGCGGTGGCGCCAGTGACCAGCAACGTCAGGCTCATGGGGGCGCCTCAGGTGATTGCAGTGGCATCCTAACGGCCTAGTCCGGCAACTGGAAACGGACAGACACCGGGCAGTGATCCGACAGCTTGGCTTTCGCGGCCTCGTCGGTTTCCCGATACAGCATGACGCGCAACGTATCGGACTGCATCCAGCCACGGGCCGCGCCGCCGGCTATGATGTGATCGATGAACGTGTTGCCGCCCCAGCACGGCGTGGCGCGGCCCTCGGTGGCGCGCTTGAGCGGTGCCACGGTGTTCAGCGCGGCCAGCAACTCGTCCCGTCCCTCCATCCGCCGGTTGAAGTCGCCGATCAGCACGAATGCCGCGCCCTCCTCGCGCCGTTGCGCGATCCAGCCCTGCAAAGGAACCACCTGCAACCGCAAGGTCTCGCACACCCGGCTGGGGCCGTTGAGGCGGTCGGCGTTGCAGCCGCTTTTGAGATGGACCGCCAACAGCCGTAGCCGACCGCCGGGCAGGTCAAGCGTGATGTCGGCGCCGCTGCGCAGCCGGTAGTGCGCGTTGGGATGAACGTCGAGACCGGTCAGGTCCGGGTTCTGCCGCACTGGCAACCCGAGACGGACCGCGAAGCCGACCCGTTGCACTACGGCGTCCCGCGTCATGAACAGGGCGTAGCGGTCCGGGGGGAACACCGCCGCCGCCGCCTCCGGCCCGTCCACCTCCTGGAACGCCACCACATCCGCATCCAGCAGGCCGGCGTAGCGGCGCAGCGCCGCGATGTCCTCGGGACGCTTCGGCCGCACGTTCTCCGGCAGCGCCGGGTCGCCCTCGGCACGCAACGTCAGCCACTCGAGGTTCCAAGTTGCGACCTTAAGCTCGGCCGCCCAAGCTGGGCCGGCCAGCAGCACCAGCATCAAAGCGAAGCGGATCACAGCAGGGTTGGCTCGGACATGGTGGCACTCTCGGCCCGCTCGGCGTCCACGTCCAGCGCTCCGGCGCCGCAACGTTGCAGGTACGCCGCTACGCCGTCGTACAAAGCTGGGTCCCGGGTCCGGTCCCGCGCATCGCCGCGCAGCACCCAAATCGTGGTGCCACGGCGGGCGCGGGTCAGCAGCACGCGGTAGGCATTCAGGCGGTTCGACACGGCCTCGGCTTGCCGCAGCTCCGTCCAGGCGGAGCCACGGAAGCTCCGCGTCCGCCATCCTTGGAGCGTGCGGACCAGGTCAGCGTCCCAGCACAGCCCGACGTGATCCAACTCTACGGTATTATGTAGCACCCGCCACCACAGGAAAGTAGATGCCGCTCTGCCCCGGCGGTAAAATGGCGGCATGGAAAACGACAACGTAGTGAATGGCCTACTGCGCCGCCGCCAGGAAGTTGTGGACCGGCTAGAGGTCGTGCAAGGCCAGATGCGCCAGCTCGTGCTGGACCTAGACGCCCTGGACAGCACGCTCCGCATGTTCCGGCCAGACGTGGAAATCGGCGTGGTCCGCATCAAGCCGATCCCGCGCCGTCATGCGGCGGTGCGCCACGAATCCAGCCGTCTCGTGTTCTCCCTGTTGCGGGAGGCCAAGGAGCCGATGACAACTCGCGCCCTAACGCGGGCCATCATGGAAGCCCGCGGAATGAACACGGCCGATCACGCGATGGTTGCGACGATGGTTGTCCGGCTGGCGTCCACGCTGCGGAAGCTGAAGAACAGGGGCAAGCTGGTGGCGGACAAGGAGAGTGGGAAGAACATGCGGTGGGGGTTGGCATGATGCGTCTCGTGCCAACGCCCCACTGGCACTAGGCCGCCCGACCACATCAAAAATAGAACTTGCGTGAATTAACGCTACTTGTAAGATCATTGTTGTGCTATGTACCTGAACACAGCGGTGTCAGGCCATGATTAACAATTCCAAACCATTTGTGTCTCGACCGCCGTCACTCCGCTATGCTGCGATGCAGCAGATATTGGGAGTGGCCAGTTTGGAACTGACACACGAGGCAGAGAGCACCCCCACCCACGCTGTGGTCTATCCCGCATCCGGAGACGTAGAGGGGTGGGTTGTCGAGGCTCCCGCCACGCGCGCCCAAGTTGGCTGCGCGCCCAGGACGTTCACCGGGACTGCTTGTCTGCTCAAGGCTTTGGAGCACGCGCACAGCACTTACGGCAGCGTCAGTTACCTTTCTCGCTGATTAGAGTTCTACACGTTCCGCTTAGCAGGCAGGTGGGCTGAACCTCTCGGACCAAGCGCTGTGCCAGACGATGCGGGATCGGGTTGGGGCGAGCCTGCAGGGGATGCGCGGGCGTGAGCGGGTGGCGTCTGGCGAGGGCGTGGGGCCAGGCGTGCGCTGGCGCTTAAGCTGAGCCGCTTCCGGCGCTGTCTCCCGGCGCTCCTTGACGCCTCGCCTCAGCCTGCTTCTCTTGGGCAAGCTTCGCCTGCGCCTCGAAATCGCGCCCAAGCGCCGTCAAGGTCGCGGCGTCGGCCGGCTGCGTCATGTTCCTGGCTAAGCGAAGGCATTGCTCCGCGCGTGTTCGAAACCATGCCGCATCCCACTGACTTTCAAAACCAGCACCCAAGAGCTTTCCCATTCGCAGATGTCCGTCAACCATCCACTCTCGTTGCAGAAAGACGTTATAAGCGCAAGGCTGTTCAACCGGCGATAAGCCTGACTAAACTGGGTGCGACATGCTGCGGGGTGTGCCTGGCGAGGGGAACGGGATTGGGGTTCGGTGGGGGTTGGCGGGGTAGCAAGCAGTTTAACCGTGCTGCTCTTGACGTGAGTCAGATATGCGATGTTTCGGAACATCCCTATCCAGTCCGTTCTTTGACAAAGACGTAGGCATGTGATACGCTTTAGGAAGAATGGCCTACGTACCTGACATTCCGGATTGGTTTTCTCCCCGGAAAGCCGCCCAGGTAACTGCCTTCTTTGCCCAGAAGGCTGGTGGGATGATCAACATTCTCCGGGCGACCAAGCTAGTCTATCTTGCCGATAGATTGAGCATGGAGCGTCGCGATCACCCAATCACGAATGACAATCTGGTCTCTATGCCATTTGGCCCAGTTAATAGCTACACTTATAATTACATGGATGGGAAAGCACGCGAACGAAAGGGTGAGTGGGCAGAGTTTATTGGTGAGCGGTTTGGGCATAATTTGCCTCTCACACGCAAGGTTCACCCTGAAGAAGACTTGGATGAACTCAGTCGGTCAGACCTGCGCATTCTTGAGGAAACCTGGAATACATTTAAGGATATTGGGGATCAATTCGAATTAGCGGAATGGACCCATAGGTTTTGTCCGGAGTGGGTAGACCCTCATGGCTCATCTCTTCCGATAGATTTTACTACGGTATTTAAGAAGCTCAAAAAAGAAGACCCGATTGAGCTATCTGAAAGAATTCAAGCTGAACGGAGTCTAGTGCTCAGCTTTCGCGGCGATTGACTCATAGTACATAAGACCAAATGCTTCCCCCATACAAAGCTGGGGGATTATTAATCCCATACGGGCAGGCTCCACACCTGTTTGCAGTGATGAACGACCCGTGCAACAATGGGCTCTGCCTCTTGCTGATGATCTCGTCTATTAAGACAGGCCGACACTATGATCCGACATGCATCTTAGCAATCCGCGAGCATTCATTCATAACAAAGCCAAGCTATGTCGCCTATGGAACGGCATATCACGTCCAAGCTAGTCACATTCAGAAAATGCTAATAAAAGGGTATTATAAGCCAATGGATGATATTTCTTCATCTATCTATAGGCGCATAGCGAGTGGCGTCTATATATCAGATGAGATATCCTTGTCCATGCAACGTTATGCTAGAAGCGTAGATATCTAGCCTAGTCAAGCCATTACACTTCGCTGCCAATACCCGCAGAAGTCCACGCTAGGCCGCGCCTTCAACGCCAGCTCCACCACACCACGAACCTGCGTCCCGTTGTCCACCCGGCGATGCCCCTCGCGCCACGCGCTCTCTTGCGCGTAGCGGGCCAGGTAAACGCCCGCGATGTGGTGATGGTGCCCTGCTTCGGCGCGGCGCAGTCGGCTAAAGAAGCTCTCCGCTCCGTTGGTGCAGGCGATGCCGTCGCTGTAGGAAAGCTGGTGGTTGATCCGCTTCACCACGTAATGCCCGTGCAGGTCATTCCAGCTATTCGCATCGTCGGCATGGACCTCGGTCCCGGCCGCGACGTGGTTGCGGATGTAGGCCAGGGCTGAGCCTTCCGTCTTGAACGCGGACGGCAGCACCATGCCGTCCCGCTGCCGGATTACCACCACGCACTGGCGCTTGCCGTTCTGGTTCTTGAGCAAGCGCCGGTCCCGGCGGTTCTCCTTGTTGTTGGCGGGCTTCACGTAGCCGCCGAAGTAAGCGCCATCGACTTCCACCGTCTTGCCGACGCCGCCGAGCTTGTAGCCCTTAACCTCGGTCGCCATGGCTTCCCGCAGCTTGTGCGCCAGCACCCATGCCGTCTTGTACTGCACGTCGAGGTCGCGGGAGAGCGCCAGGGCGGACTTGCCCTTGACCTCGTTGCAGAAGATCACGGTGGCGGCCAGGTAGGTCTGCAAGGGCAGCTTGTGGAACGCGAACAGCGTGCCGCTGGTGAGGCTGAAATCCTTGCGGCACGCCTTGCAGCGAAACCGCAGCGCGCCGGATGGGCGTCGGCACTCGTAGCAGGTCGGGCAGGCGCAGTGGGGGCACACCGCCTTGCCGTCCGTGGCGGGCCAGCGGATCGCCGCGAACGTGGCCTCGGCTTGCAAGTCCGTCATCCGCAGCACATTGGCAATGCTGAGCGTGCGGGCCTTGGCGGAGAGGAGGAAGTGTTGGGCCACAGTGTTGCATCCGGTGTGTTAATACCGGATATGATAACTTATGGCCTTTGGTTGTCAATGCAGAAAGCATCGGATATGATATTTTAAGGCCGAATGTGAGCCTTAAGGGTGGCTATGGAACAGGACTGGGCGAACCGGGCCAAGCGATTTATCAAAGCCGAGCTGAAGCGGTCGGACGTAACGTATGAGGATTTGGCGGCGCGGCTTACGAGCATGGGAATGCCCGAAACGAAAGCGTCCGTGTCCAACAAGATCAGCCGGGGCGGCTTCCCTGCGTCGTTCTTCCTCGCCACCATGAAAGCCATCGGGCGTGACGTGTTGCGACTGGATGATTTGTAGTTGATCTGGGCACGCGTGAACAAAAACAAGCGGTAAAACAAAGTTTCTGGAAGCACGTTTATGATAATATTCCTATGATAACCTTTGAAGGCAGTTATTTTTTGTCTTCCGCTACTCCAGTAAAAGACACAATGTTTGTTCCCATACTTTGAAACTCAGCAACCCTATCAGATGTTATATAAATGGTGCAGCCAACTATTCTCCCTCTGTACATATTGATATTATTTAATGGTATAACGTTCATCACACGCACGCTTTCTTTCGCCACAATGATATCGCAATTAAAAAATACGACCTGAGACAAATTGGTCGATCCTGAAAAAAACATGTTCGCTGGACCCATTAGATCACAGTCAACAAACGTCTTATTGTCAACCGACACTAGCATGGGATGAGATAGATCTGCCAGCTTAATTCTCTTTTTACTAAATTCGTTATCGAGTGGATTGATGGTATTAGCGATGTTTTTCCACTTTTCCGTCGCGGATGCAGTGGCTCTCCGAACCGCAGCGCCCGCCATCAAATATCGAAAGAGCGAAATAGAGATAAACACGACGACTGCCGATAACAGAGCAATAATACCGTAACCTAGAGGCCCCCAGGACTGAACCCAGTCCGTGATGGATGCCAAGTAACTCATACCAGCCCCCACAACTGAACCGGTAATGGGGGTTCGCCAAGTCTCAGGGATTTTGTCCCAGGCCCACTGAGTGAGCGAAATACCCGGTTCAATCTTGAGCAAGCGTCGTATGGGGTTGATTTTTCGTTCTGACATGCGCGCCACCATGCCGCGCCGGGCCGAAGTCCGCCAATCACCCTCACGTCACGCTGCCGTAAGGTATAGCTGCTACATAATGGCGGGCGCGCCGTACTATTGAGCAGGCGTTGCGCGGGGTGAAGCCGGCCATCCCGCTTGTAGACACGGGGCGGCGTTCAAGCGGGCGGCGACGGGAAAGCAGGGTAGCTTGATCTGGGGTTTCGTTGCGGACCATCCAAACTGAGCCGCTGCCCATCTTACGGACTAGGCATCAGCGACTATCAGCCCGAAATAATCATCGCCAGCCGGGTCTGATGACATTACCTTGGTGAATGGGATGCCAGCTTCATTCAATGCAGAGATGAACACAGCCGCTCGGGCAGGAAGCCCAGCACGACCTTCGGCCACCTCGGGAGCCAGCGCAACGACTACGCCGCGAAGAGCTGGGTTGGTCAGCAGGCCACAATGATCCTTTGAGTCCCAGCCCGCTTCAACAAGCGCGCTGGAAAACAAGCGTGCCGGGCCGGCGCTGCTTCCCATTCCTGGGTACTGCACATACACCTCAAAGCGGCGCTGAACCGGAACGTCTGACAACGCCTTGATCAAAAGTCTGCGCTGGACGGCGTTGAAGGGATGCGGCTTGCCGACCAGTAGCCGCAGATTCTCCAACTCTGACTTATTCTCCTCATAGTCCCGCCGCAGCCTGTCCAGGCTTTCCGTGGCAAAGCGCATCTGTGCGTTTGAGCTGACCGCGTTGGACAGATCAACCTGCAAGGCATTCGCGCGAACAAACTGATCCTTGAATGCCAGGAAGCAAGCAATCACGAACAATCCCAAGGCCATGCTGGCATAGACCAACCACGGTACGGAAGCGCCTGTTTGATGCTCCCACATTCCAAGGACGGCAATAATCGTCCCGCCGGTCAACAGGGCCACCCAATGGTTGAATAGAGCGGAAAAAAACCCGCAGAGCGCTCGCCAAAATTCCACCCAAGCCATCTCCCTGCCGCATCAGGGTTTGAAAGCCAGTGAAGGGAGAAATCAAGAAGTGCTGCAAATGCAATCGCCGGCACGCCACCCCTGGTCATGGCAGCACCCGCGCGTATAGGTTCGCCATCCCGAGTAGCAGCAACACGCCTGCGGCCGGTCATGCTATCACCGCCCACCATAGGACCGCATGGAAGAAGACGATCCCGCCTCCTACGGTCGCGACCCAGCCGGGCAGGAGCAGCCACATGGAACTGCCCAACCAGATCACGCGGGCCATCACCACGACCCCGGCGACAAAAAATACCAGACCTATGAACGGGCCTATTGGGCTATAACCGGTGCCGCGAGCGTCCTGGCTACTATCGCCGCCGGGATCGCGGCTTGGTATGCCGTGGGCGCTTACGAAGCGAGCCTGGAAAGTGTTGCTGAGGCCCGCAAGCAAGTCATCGCCGCCAGGGAGGCCAACGAGCTTAGCCGGCGCACGCTCGCTGCCGCAATCGGCGCTTCGGTCCACGTTGGGCCTGCCGAGTTCCGCGAGCTTACCCATGCTGACGGACAGACTAGGATCAACATTATTATCCCAATTGGGAACGATGGCGGGACAACCACGCGAGGGCTGACCTTCTCCACAGCCTGCAACGTAACCGTGACCCCGGCTATCAACCCCTTCAACTACAACGCCTTGAACAATAGGCCGACCTACAATCTGACCTTGCCGCCCAAAGAGAAGGTCAGGCCAATGGTTTGCTCTTACACCACTGGAGAGTGGATGAGGATCACGGCCAACAAGGGAAGCATCTACGTTTACGGCCGTGCCAGCTACCGAGACACCATTCAGCCCGCCGAACGGCACAATTTGGAGTTCTGCACCCGGCTTGATGAAGTGACCTACACCGTTGGCACCCTCAACCCCGGCCCATTCGCCACGGGTTACGAATGCAGTCAGCACAACTGCATTGACGATGAGTGCGAGGCCCAGCGGTAGGGCGCGGCTCCTCACAGTCCGGACTCCAGCCCGGAACCAGCCCCGGACCGCAAGGGGCGGGTGGTGGCGGGTGCTACATAATACCGCAACTCTAGCCCCTGGACGGCGAACTCGGTCGCGGCCGTCTCCAGCGCGTCCGAGGCACGGACGTCCGGCCAGCGGTCCAGGAACCAGCGCGCCACCGCGTCCTCGTCCTGGTGCGGCAGCACGCTTCCCATCCCCTCCGCCCGCAGCCGCCGCGCGCCGGAGCTGGCAACCAGGCCAGACCGCCGCGTGCCGCGTGCCCGGAGCGTCCGCCGCAACGTAGCAAGGCAGCGCGTGAGCTGGAACGGCACGCCGCCAGCGGCCTGGGCGATGCTGGCGGCGGCAACCGGGTCGTTGGCCAGCACCGCGTCCACCCAGGCCGCCGCGTCCGGTGCGCCCACTGACCGCACCGGCGTGCCAAGCCGCAGCGCTGGATGCCACGCCGTGCCCGGCCGCGCCATCAGGCGTTGCCGCGGGTCGGTTGCCTGCTGCGCCTCCGGCGGCGCCCAAACTTGCCAGCCGGGCCGGGTCGCCAACGCCGCGCCCCAGGTGGCCAGCCCGCCTTCTCCCGCATGGATTTCCTGTCCGCCGCCGAGCAGGCACACCAGCACGGCCCAGTCCTGGTGGCGCGCCATGATGTCCAGCACGTGCCCTGGCTCCGAGTCCGTAAGCGGCACCAGCCGGTTGCGCGTCTTGGAGATGGCGTGCGGGCCGGACCAGCAACGCTGCGCCTCGTCGATGACCACGATGCGCTCCGGCGGCGGGCCGGACGCCCGGACATAGTGGTCGCGGAACGCCGGAAGCGCCTGGATCACCAGTGCCATCCGGCGCTGCGCGGCACGGCGGTCCATTCCGCGGCTGGCTGCGTCCCGCACCAACGCCTCACGCAGCACATGCACCAGCGTGGGATTGCCGGTCAGGAACGCGGCGCCGCCCAGCTCCGGCGCGAACGCCACGTTCAGCCCACACAGCGTCTTGCCCGCGCCGGGGTCTCCCGTCACGAACACGGCGATGTGCTGCCGCGCCTCCCGGGCCTGCCGCACGGCGTCCGTAGTGGCGGCCAGGCCGCCATGGCTCGTTCGCGCCAGCCTTAACGACGCCACGTCATGCTGCGCATACAGTAAACATGCGGCGTCGATCAGTGCCGGCACCGGACGGTAAGGCGCTGCGGGCCACTGGGCCGGCTTTATCCCACACGGCGGAAACCGCGTCGCAACGGTTTGCAGCAGGCCCGGCAGCAACAGCCGGGTCGTTTCCAGCACTGGCGTCGCCCCAGCGAGCGGCAGCGGCCAGGTTCCGCCGGCATGCGCGCCGTTCGGCGCCACCAGGACCGGGATCACCGGAACGCCTCGGCAGCCCAGGTGGAAGTCCGCCAAGTCGAGTGCCGCGTCCTCCACCCTCAGCCGGTCCCCCGCTTGGAAGCCGCCCTCCGGCCGGATCACCAGCGCCAGCACGGCACGCTCCGTCACCAGCACGGCATCCACCCAGCCTCCTAGCCGCAACAGGCGGTACTGCAACAGCACCATCCAGCCATCCGAGCCCGGCACCCCCCGCAACGCACCTCGCAGCAACGGGACGACCATGCCCCACCACTCCGGCGCACAGCCGGGCGGCACCTCTGGCGCGCCCACGCGCAGCAGCGCCGCCGAGCCTGTCCAGGCTGCAAGCCCAGCATCCTTCCCGGTCACGTCATGCGGCATGACGGCATTAGGCCAGCAATGCATTGCCAATTGGTTAAGCCGTGCTACGCCGCAGCCGTGACAGCCAGCTTCTTCCAACGCCCATACCCCAGCGCCAACAACGTGTTGCTGCATGGACCAAGCCCCGTGCTGGTGGACACAGGCTTTGGCGCGGACGTTCCGGAGTTGCTGGCCTGGCTGCATGGGCTAGGCACGCCGCTGGAACGTCTGCGGATCGTGAACACGCACTCGCACTGCGATCACTCCGGGGGCAACTGGGCGCTGCAAACACGGTTCGGCGCGCGGATCGGCGCCGACGCGTTCGAGGCCGCCGCGGTCAACGCGCGCGATCCCGACGCTGGCCGGGCGCGCTGGCTGCGCCAGCCAATTGAGCCGTATGCCGTGGATCACCTGCTGCGCGAGGGCGACGTCGTCGAAACCGGCGCTGCGCCATGGCAGGTGCTGGCGACGCCGGGCCACACGCGGGGGCATCTCAGCCTGTACCAGCCCGATCACGGCATCCTGGTGTTGGGCGACGCGCTGCACGCGGCGGACCTGGGCTGGCTTAACCCCTATCACGAGGGCGTCCGCTCACTCGACCACGCGGCGGCCACGCTGGACCGGCTGGCAGCGCTGCCGGCGCGCGTCGGCTACTCCGGCCATGGCGCAGCGCTTTCAGACCTGCCTCGCGCGCTCGACCGGGCACACCGCCGGGTGCAAAGCTGGCGGGACGCGCCGGAGCGGATCGCGTGGCATGCGTGCAAGCGCGTGTTCAGCCATGCCCTGATGCTGGCAGGCGGCCTCACGGAACCGGAGCTGGCGCCGATGCTGCTGGACGCGCCGTGGTTCCGCGACCATGCCGAACAGGCGTTCGGGCTGACTCCGGAGGCGTTCGTGCCTTTGCTGGTGCAAGAAACGATCCGCGCCGACGCTGCCACATGGCGGGACGGCCGGCTGGTTGCAGTCGCGGCGCACCAGGCGCCAAGGCCAGGCTGGCCCAGCGCGCCCGCCTCGCCCGACCAATGGCCGCCCCGGTCCGGTCCAGCGCCGTCACAGGGTCCATGGGCTGCGGGCTAGGCTTAAAGGACGGCTACTCGGCCTCGCCGTCCCGCCGGTACGGCGATAGCTCCGCCAAGGCGTCCATGTCCGCCTGAACCGCCGGCCGCTCTCGTTCCAGGAACCCGGCGATTGCCTGGCGCAGCCCAGGGTGCGCAATCCAGTGCGCCGAATACGTCGGCCGCGGCAAGTAGCCACGCTGGATTTTGTGCTCGCCCTGCGCTCCGGCCTCGACCCGCGCCAATCCATGCTGGATCGCGAAGTCGATGGCGCGGTAGTAGCACAACTCGAAATGCAGGAACGGCCAATCGCCGCGGCAGCCCCAGTTGCGGCCGTACAGCGCCTCGTCCCCCACAAGGTTCAACGCGCCGGCGACGGCCATGCCGTTGTGCTCGGCCATCATCAGCACCACGCGGTCGCCCAGCCGCTCGGACAGCAGCGGGAAGAACTTCCGCGTGAGATAGGCGCTGCCCCACTTGCGGTCCACGGTCGAGGTGTAGAACCGGTAGAACGCGTCCCAGTGCTTGGGCTGTATCTCGTGTCCGCGCAGCGTCACGAAGCGCAGCCCGGCCGCGTTGGCGTCGCGCCGCTCCCGCTTGATGGTCTTGCGCTTGCGGCTGCTGAGCGCCGCCAGGAAATCGTCAAACGTGGCGTAGCCCGCGTTCTCCCAATGGAACTGCGTGCCCATCCGCTGCAGCCACCCGGCCCGGCCCAGCGCCTCCCAGTCCCCGCGCGTGCAGAACGTGGCATGCACCGACGACAGGTTAAGCTGCTGGCACGCTTGGCTGAGCGCCAAGCCAAGGCTCGCGGCGTCCAGGCCCTCACGCGTCAGCAAGCGAGGGCCGGGCACCGGGCTGAACGGCACCGCCGCTTGCAGCTTTGGGTAGTAATCGCCGCCGCCGCGCTCAAACGCGTTGGCCCAGGCGTGGTCGAACACGTACTCGCCGTAGCTGTGCGACTTCGCGTACATCGGCACCACGGCCACCACACGCTCGTGGTCCCGCAGGACCGCGTGCTGCGGCAGCCAACCGGTGCGGGCATTGGCCGAGCCGCTGTCCTCAAGCGCGCTGAGGAAGGCGTGGCTCACGAACGGGTTGCCCCTGCCGCCCTCGGTCCCGGCGCAGGCGTCCCAGTCGACCGCGGGCAACTCGGCGATATGCGGGTGCAGCGTCAAGGTGAGGGTTGGCTGGCTGTCGGGCATAGGCGGGATATAGCGGGCCGGGGCGGGCCGGGAACCCTCAATCGATCTCGAACATGCCCTCGACCTCGACGGCGGCATTGGCCGGGAGCGACGGCACGCCGATCGTGCTGCGCGCATGGCGCCCGGCGTCGCCGAACACCGCGACCGCAAGGTCGGACGCGCCGTTCATCACCGCCGCATGTTGCGTGAAGCTGGCGGGCGCGGCGACGAACCCGCCCAACCGCACCACGCGGTGGACCCGGTCCAGGTCCCCGCCACAGGCCGCGCGCAGGTGCGTGAGCACGTTGGTGAAGCACAGCCGGGCCGCGTGCTGCGCCTGTTCAACCGACACCTCCGTGCCCACGATCCCGGTGACCGCGACCGCGCCGTCCACCGCCGGAAGCTGCCCCGACACCACCACGAGCCGTCCGGTCACGACGAACGGCAGGTAGTTCGCCAGCGGCGGCATGGCTTGCGGCAGCGTAATGCCAAGCTCGGTTAGTTTCGCGTCGATCCGTCCGGCCATGCGCGCCCTCTTAAGCAACCAGCCGCAGCCCATGCCGCCGGGAGCGGGGCAGGGCGGGCAGGTCCATCGGCAGCAGCGGCGCGGCGTCACCTAGCCCAAGCCCTGCCGCCGGGTCCGGAACGCCCTCCGGCACCGTGCATCCGCCCAGATAGCCCGCGGCGAGGTTGCGGAACACGTAGTCCAGGATCGATGTGGCGTGGCCCACGTCCGGGTCGCCCTCCACGCGCCCGGCTGGGCCAAAGCGGGTCAGGGTGAACGCGCGCACGTAGTCCGCGAGCGGCACGCCGTGCTGCAGGCCGAGGCTCACGGCGGCGGCGAACGCGTCCATCATGCCGCGCAACGCCGCGCCTTCGCGTGGCAGCGAGACCTGCACCTCGCCCAGCGTGCCGTCCGGGTACTCGCCGGTTCGCACATAGACCCGGTGCCCGCCCACCGCTGCCTTTTGCGTGTAGCCCCTGCGCCGGGCGGGCAGCTCCCGCCGGCGCGGCGGCTGCGACGGCGCGGCGCCAGCCACGGGGCGGGCAGGCATCGCGTGCAAATAGGGCGCAACAGCGTCGTGCATGGCCTGGTGCGCCGCAAGGCTCGCGGGCGCCAGCACCGCCTCGCCCGCCAGCAAGCGGGCCAGCGCGGCCTCCCCAGTCATGCCCTGCGCCGCAAGCCGCGCCATGGCGGCCCGGGTCAACCCGCCGTCCGGACCCACGGCGGAGAACGCCGGAGCGATGCCGCCGGTCTCCGCGCCCAGCAACGCATCCGCCGGCCCGGGCGCGACCACGGCGGTGCAGGGGTGGATGCTGGACCCCCGCAACGCCGCCGCCCGCGCATCATAGGCCGCCGCCGCCAGGCCGGGCGCGGCGCACACCGCGGGCGGCAACGGCCAGCCCGGCAGCCGCGACAGCAGATCCGGCTGGTCTCCGGCGAATGCCACATCGGCGGTTCCGCGCAGCAGGGCGGCCACGCACGCCGCCACGTCCCGAGCGGCATCGCTGTCGTAATCCAGCCCCATGGTAGCCAGCAGCCCGTCCAAGTCGGTGATCGCCAGCACGAAGCGGGTCGCGCCGGGGTCGCCCAGGCGCAGCGCGGTGGCAATGGCGGCGACCGCATCAGCGAACGCGGCGGCATCGAACCCCCGCGCGCCATCGGCGAACGCCGGCAGGTTCAGCGCGAACCCAGGCGCCGCGCCCATGGCGCCGGTCCACACCGGCGCAGTCGGCGCCGCCTGGCGGTTCAGCAACAGCCGGTGCAGCCGGTCCGCAAGCGCCGTGTCGCCTACCAGCCGGGCACGGGCGGCAACCGGCCGAATCCACGCCTCGGCGGCGCGCGGCAGGCTCGCCGCCCCGTCGCCCGGCGCCAGCTCAGCCAGCGCCGCCGCCGCACGGTCGTCCCACGCAGCCGGGAGCGTGAGCGGGCGCGGGTTCGCGTCCGGGTCGGCGCCCAATGCCGTGTCGCGCATGCGCACGCCGCGCCAGATACGGGTTGAACTCATGGCGGGGACGTTACGGCGGACGCCCGTCGGGCGCAAATGCCCAGTTGGGCCGAGGTGATGGACCGGGGCGGCAGACCGCCCTATATCCTCCACCCATGACAATCGGCACCCGCCTGTACACCTGGTTCCACGGCCGCCCTGTCGGAAGCGATGGCGCCGGCAACCGCTACTTCGAGGAGAAGCGCGCCCGCGCCGGCCTGCGCGCACGGCGGTGGGTGCTGTATGTGGGCGAGCCTGAGGCCAGCTCGGTGCCCCCGGAGTGGCATGCCTGGCTGCACTACACCACCAACGAGCCGATCCCCATGGCGTCCCGCAAGGCCTGGCAAAAGCCGCACCAGCCGAACCTTACCGGCACGCCCGAAAGCTACCGTCCGCCGGGCCACGACTACCGCGGGGGGCACCGGTCCCCAGCCACGGGCGACTACGAATCCTGGACGCCAGGGAGCTAGGCTGATGGCAGGCGCAAGGCGCGGCGTGGCGGAGTTGGCCGCCGGGACAGCAGTGTTGCTGGTGACGGCCGGGTTCCTGGCTTACGCCGCGCTCAACACCGGCCGGACCGTCACGACCGGTACCCGTCTCCAGGCGCGTTTCGAGAACGTGGGCGCCATGGGGTCCGGCGCGGATGTCAGGATCGGCGGCGTAAAGGTCGGCAGCGTGACCAGCACCAGCATCGACCCACAGACATTCCAGGCGATTGTGGCGTTCACCGTGCAGGACGGCCTGAAGCTTCCGACAGACAGCAGCGCCACGGTCTCGACCGGCGGCTTGCTGGGCGGCGCGTTCATGACCCTCACGCCTGGCGGCGCGGACGCATTGCTGCGGGACGGCGGAGTGGTCACCATCACCCAGTCAGCCTCGAACCTCGAGGACCTGCTCGGCAAGTTTATCTTCAACGTCGGCAGCCTGGCGGACGCGACGCAGAAATCGCTGCGGGAGCGCCAGGGCGGGCCTGCCCCGCAATGACGCTCCCGGCCGCTTGGCCCGGCGTGGACGGCGCTCCGGTGTCCTGCCGCGAGAAGCTTCGCACGCTGTCCGAGAACCACGCCGAAGCCACGCAGGTGCTGCAGGACGCCTTCGAGGACGCGGTGCTGATGGGCGTGGACGAGGCCGCGATGCGCCAAATCCTGCATGACATGGTGCAGGCGCTGCGCAGCCCAAAAGTGTCCGCATGAAGCCGCTGCTGGCCGCGCTGCTGCTGCTTGGCCCCGCCGCCGTGGCGCAGCCAGCCCCGCCGCTGCCCAGCGCCGACTCTTGGCAACAGCGCGGCACGGCGGAGCTGTCGCTGCTGGACAAGGTGCGCGCCCAGCCCTCCACCGTCCAGGTCCCCGTCGGCCAGAGCGTTCCGTTCCATAGCCTCACCATCCTGGTGCGCGGCTGCGTCGCCCGTCCGCCCAGCTTGCCGCAGGACAGCGCGGCGTTCCTCGAAATCACTGACAGCCGGGCTGGCGGCAACGGCTTCCGCGGCTGGATGCTGGCCGGCGCGCCGGCCGTGTCGCAACTCGAGCACCCACTGTACGACGTGCGCGTGATGGCGTGCCGCTGACCCTGCCGCCGCTCGCCGGTTCGGCATTGCTGCTGGACCTCGACGGCACGCTGCTGGACCTAGCGCCGACGCCCTCCGACGTCGTGGTCCCGCCGGGCCTGGCCGGCACGTTGCACAGCCTTCGCGACAAGCTGGACGGCGCGCTCGCGGTGGTGACCGGCCGCCCAATCGATCAAATCGACGCCCTGTTGCCCGGCATCCCGCACGCCGTTGCCGGCGAGCATGGCGGCGCAATCCGGCACGCGCCGGAAACAGGCACGGTGCGCGTGGCGCTGCCGGAGCCGCCGGACCACTGGCGCACGCTGGCGGACGCCATCGTGGCCGAGCACCCCGGCACGCTCATGGAGCAAAAACGCCGTGGTTTCGTGTTCCACTTCCGGGGCGCGCCCGAGCACGGCCCGGCGCTGTTCGCCGCTGCCACGGCGCTGATTGCCCCGGCATCGGACCAGTTCCAGGTCATGCAGGCCTCCATGGCGTGGGAGGTCCGCCCGCGCGGCGCAGACAAGGGCAGCGCCGTGCTGTCGCTCATGCGGCAGCCGCCGTTCCTGGGCCGCCTACCGGTTTTCATCGGCGACGACGTGACGGACGAGGACGGCATTCGCGCGGCAGCCTACCTGGGCGGCGTCGGCCTGCGGGTGGACGAGTGGTTCGCCACCCCGGCCGGCGTCCGCGCCTGGCTCATGGACGCCGCGGCCAACGAGGCTTGGCCGCCATCCCCCTTAGCCGTCCAAGCTTAGGTCATCGGCACCGCCACGTGCCGCGCATACACCGGCCGCGCCAGCAACCGCTCGTACCAGGCCCGCAAATGCGGCTGTTCCGGCCGCGTGATGGCGAACGCGAACCAGCGATGCACGTGCACCCCCAACGCGATGTCCGCCAGCGTGAACGCCGGCCCCGCCACATAGGCGTTGCGCGCCAGCATCCGGTCCAGCAGCGCCCAGTGCCGCCCAGCCTCCTCCACCGCCGCCTGGAGGCCCGCATGGTCCCGCTTTTCCGGCGGCATACGCACCAAACCCTGGAACACGGTCGATTGCGGCCGGTTCAGCGTCGTTTGCTGCCAGTCCATCCAGCGGTCGATGCTGCCGCGCGCCTGCACGTCGTCCGGCCACATCGCATGGCCCGGCGCGTTCGCCGCGCACAGGTAACGCACGACCGCGTTGCTCTCCCACAGCACGTAGTCGCCTTCCACCAGCGTCGGTACCATGCCGTTCGGGTTCATCGCCCGGTACTCCGGCGTGTCGGTGCCGCCGAACGGGCCGCCGACGTCGGTGCGCTCATAAGGCAGGCCCAGTTCCTCCAGCAGCCAAATGACCTTCATTACATTGCTCGAGTTGGCCCGGCCCAGCAGCTTGCGCATCGCATCATCCCCGTCGTGAGACGCCGAGCGTAGGTCCGGCCAGCGATTGCTCCAAGCGCCATGTCGCGTCATATGCTGTCCATGACCCTTCCACACCGGACCGCGGCGTTGGTCGCGATGGCGGCAGCCGGCCTGGCCCTCGCCGTCGCGCTGCTATCTGAACAGCTATTGGGCCTCGTGCCCTGCGCGCTCTGCCTGTGGCAGCGCTGGCCCTACCGCGTCGTGCTAGCGCTGGCGCTGCTGGCCCTCGTGACGCCAACGAGCCTGGCCCGGCCGCTGCTGGCGCTGGCGTTGCTGGCGAGCCTCGTTGCCGCTGGCCTCGCCATGACGCACGTGGGCGTCGAACAAGACTGGTGGCCCAGCCCATTGCCGGAATGCGCCGCCGCTCCCCTCGGCGGCGGCAGCATCGCCGAGCGCCTGGCCCGTATGCCCGAGCGGCCAGCCAAACCCTGCGACGCGCCGGCGTTCCTGGTGCCCGGCGTGCCGGTCTCGATGGCTGCCATGAACCTGCTGTTCGCCTTGGCGCTCGCTGGCCTCCTCGCCACCTCCATTACGCAGCGACAAGGGAAACCATGAGCCAGACGACGTACTTGCCCGGAGACCCGACCCCGCGCGAAATGGTCGAGCGCATATCCGCGTCGACCACGCCGGCGAGTACGGCGCAGCCCGCATCTACGAGGGCCAGCTCGCCATCATGGGCCGCGGCGACAAGGCCGAGCTGATCCGCCACATGCAGGCGCAGGAGCAGGCGCACCTCGACACGTTCAGCGGCCTGATCGCCAAGCGCCGGGTCCGCCCGACCGCGTTGCTGCCGTTATGGCGCGTGGCCGGCTACACGCTCGGCGCCGTCACCGCCACCATGGGCGACCGCGCCGCGATGGCCTGCACCGTTGCCGTCGAGGAGGCGATCGACGAGCACTACGCCCAGCAAGCGGCGCTGCTTGGCGACGACGAGGCCGAGCTGCGCGGCCACATCGAGAAGTTCCGCGCCGAGGAACAGGAGCACCGCGACATCGGCCTGGAGCACGAGGCCGAACAGGCCGTGGGCTACCGGCTTCTGTCCGCCGTCATCAAGGCCGGCTGCAAGGTGGCGATCAAGGTTAGCGAACGGGTCTGAGGTTCATGCACGTTTAAGTATCGCCATGGAACCCAGTCCAGAGCGTTCCGTTTTGTGTGCGGCACCCGCCACTCACAGGACAGGACAATCCCCGTATGTTCATGCGAATCGACAAGCTCCAGACCGAGCTGCCCGCTCCCAAGAAGCAAGACCCGAACGCCGCCGCCGCGTTGCAGGAGCTGCTGGGCGGCAAGTATGGCGAGATGTCCACGCTCGGCAATTATATGTTCCAAAGCTTTAATTTCCGCAGCAAGGCCAAGCTGCGTCCGTTCTACAGCCTGGTCGCGTCTATCACCGCCGAGGAGCTGGGCCACGTCGAGCTCGTGTCCAACGGCGTCGCTATGCTGAACGCTGGGCCGGACATGCCGGCGGCCGAGATGGGCAACCAGGATATCAGCAAGTCGCCTTACGAGAGCATGCAGGACATCCGCCTCGCGGCCTCGTTCCTGGCCAACGGCGGCGGCGCGATGCCGATGAACAGCAACGGCGCATCGTGGAACATGGACATGGTGACCAGCACGGGCAATGTGGTGTTTGACCTGCTGCATAACTTCCACCTGGAATGCGGCGCGCGCATCCACAAGCTACGCGTTTACGAGACCATGACCGAGCCTACGGGCCGCGAAGTCTGCGGCTACCTGCTGGTCCGCGGCTCGGTGCACGCCCATGCCTATGCGCTGGCGCTCAAGAAAATCACCGGGGTCGCGATCGAACAAATGCTGCCCACGCCCAACATCAACCTGGACAAGATCCCCGAGTGCCAGAAGTATCTGGCCGAAGGCTCGCACCGCCGCCTGTACCGCTTCAGCCCGGACGACTACCAAGAAGTCGCCGGCATTTGGGGCAATGGCGAGGTCGCCCTTCCAGGCGATCCGCCGGGCGAGCTTGAGTTCGTGGACGGCCATCCGGAGGGCGGCCGCATCCATGACATGATGGGCGACAGCCGCGCCTTCAGCCCGGAGTACGCGCCCGAGGAAATGTTCGAAATCGCGAGCAAGCTCTACAAGGCGTCCCGCTAACCCGGCCGGCGCCCTCTCCCGTGCATGGGAGAGGGCGTGGCCTAGCTGTCCAACTCGCTATCCCAATACAAGTAGTCCCGCCAACTCTCATGCAGGTAGTTCGGCGGGAATGCCCGCCCGTTCTCCTGCAACTCCCAGGTGGAGGGCTGCGCTGGACGTAGCCGCGGATGCATGTGGCACTCCCGCGGCAGCCTGCTGCCCTTCCGCAGGTTGCATCCCCCACACGCAGTGACGACGTTCTCCCATGTGGTCCGTCCGCCACGGCTGCGTGGGATGACATGGTCGAACGTGAGGTCGTGCGTCGGGTAACGGTCGCCGCAGTACTGGCAACTGAATGCGTCGCGCAGGAACACGTTGAACCGGGTGAACGCCGGCTTCCGCGCCGCCGGAATGTAGTCCTTCAGCGCGATGACGCTCGGCAACCGCATCGACATGCTGGGCGAGTGCACCTCGGTCTCGTACTCGCTGAGCACGCTGACCCGGTCCAGGAACACCGCTTTGATCGCGTCCTGCCACGACCACACCGACAACGGGAAGTACGAGAGCGGCCGGAAGTCGGCGTTCAACACCAATGCAGGGAAATGCAGGCCGCCGTCTGGCAATGCGCGCTCCTCTGACGCGGACACAAAATCCTTGAAGCCCGTTTGCCAGTCGAGCCGCCAGGTACCGAGCGCCGCCAACCTGTTCTGCTTATCGCACCCCGCCCAAGGACCGGCAAGCCACTGGACGGCCTGCCACGGCATCATCATGCGACAGAAAAAATACGTTGCAGGAACAACGCGCCGGTTGAAAGCCCTGCCTCATCTATTGCATGTCCCAGCCCTGGGCACCACAACGTTTGCACTGGCATTCCCAATCGCCGCAGTGCCGACTCCGCCAGCCCGGCCCGCGCGAACGGCACCACGTCGTCCGCCTCGCCGTGCACTAACAGCACCGGCGGGTGCCCGATGCACTCGGACGCCAGCCCCGGTGCGTCCAGCAACGCACCGGAATATGCCAGGATGCCGCGCGGCGGGGGCCGGCGTCGCAGCCCGGCATGCAGCGCCATCATCGCGCCCTGGCTGAACCCCATCAGCGCCATCGCATCCCGCGGCAACTCCAACCGCTCCAGCTCGGCGTCGATGTAGGCCTCAAGCAGCGGCGCAGACCGCCTTGCGCCCAGGTCTAATACCTCCGGGTCACGGTCCATTAGGCTGAACCATTGCCGGCCCGCGGACGCCAGGCCCGGTGTGCCATCATGCGGCTCAGGCCCGTGCGGCGCGACCCAGGCGGCATCTGGCAAAGCTTTCACCCACGCCGGCGCCAGGTCAATCAGGTCATGGCCATCCGCGCCCACTCCGTGGCACAGTACGACCAGTTGACGCGCCGGCCCGTTCGACAGCGGTCCCCACCGCAAGCCCGTGAGTCCCGCCATGCCATCCTCCTGCCGCAACTCTTGCCCGCAATGTTGACCACAATCACTCGATTCGCTCTCAGCCCGACCGGCTACCTGCACCTGGGCCACGTTCGTGCGGCGCTCACTGCTTGGGACCGCGCCCGTGCCGCCGGTGGCCGTTTCCTGTTGCGGATCGAGGACATCGACCCGGCCCGCTGCCGCCCCGAGTACGCCGACGCGATACACGAGGACCTGGCCTGGCTTGGCCTGCACTGGGATGGTTCGGTCCGGGTGCAATCGCAGCACTGGCCGGAGTACCGCGCGGTGCTGCAGCAACTCGCCGAACGCGACCTGACCTACCCGTGTTTCTGCACTCGCGCCGACATCGCGGCTTCGATGGCCGCCCCGCATGGCCCAGACGGCGCACCGGTCTATCCCGGGACATGCCGCACCCTCTCTGCCAACGAGCGCGCCGACCGCCTGGCCCGCGGCGACCGTCCGGCGCTCCGCCTCGACATGGCCCGCGCCCTGGCCGAAACCGGCCCGCTGACCCGGTGGGAGGACGGCGTCGGCCATGTTCCTTGCGACCCGGCCGCGTTCGGCGACGTCGTGCTGGCCCGCAAGGACGCCCCGGCCAGCTACCACCTTTGCGCCACCCATGACGACGCGGTCCAAGGCGTGACGCTGGTCACCCGCGCCGCGGACCTGGCACCCTCCACCGATCTGCACCGGCTGCTGCAGGCGCTTATGGGCTGGCCCGCGCCACGCTACGCCCATCACCCGTTGCTGCTGGACCCATCCGGCCAACGCCTGTCCAAGCGCGGCGGCGCGGCCCCGCTGCGCCAACTTCACGCGGCGGGCGTCACCCCAGCCGCTGTTCGCGCCTTGGCCGTCGCCCAGGAACAACCGGGCCGGGAAGTCGCAGCTCAAAGCGCCAATCGACCGGGTTAGCGCAGCGGCTTTTCCAGGAACACGCTCGTCGCGATGGCGTGTGGCGGCATAGCGGCATAGGCGCCAAAAGCGCCGCACACCCGGAACCCGCTGCCCTGGTAAAGGTGCAGCGCGGCAAGCTGCTGGTCGCCGGTTTCCAAGCGCAGCATATCCAGCCCGGCGTTGCGCCCCTCCGTTTCCAAATGCGCCAGGATCACCGCCGCGACCCCGCGTCCACGCGCTGCCTCCCGCACGAACATGCGTTTCACCTCAGCGAACCCGGCGAACAGCGCGATGCCGCCGCAACCCACCGCCACGCCGCCGACGCGTGCCAGGAAAAACCGTACGTTCGGCTGGAATATCGCTTCCAAAGCAAGGCCGTGCCGCTGTTCCGCCGCGTAATGCATCGAGAGCGCCTGATCGAGCTCGCCGATCAAGCCCCGTATCTCCTCCGTCGCGGCCGGCGCTGCCTCAACCAGGATGTCATCGAAGCGTTTCAAGGGAAACATCCTCAATCCGCGCCGGAGACCAGCGTGGCGCATGGTCCTTGTCCACCACCATCGCCCGCACCCCTTCAATGAAGTCTGGATACCGGACGCAAACCCGGCTCAACGCCAATTCCGCCTGCAAGCATTCTTCCAAGCTACGGCTGGCGCCCTGGCGCATCAGGTCGAACGACCGCAGCACGGAACTCGGCGACGCCGCGCGCATCGCCGCGGCTGCCCGCTCGGCCCATGGCGTGCCAAGCGCCGCCAACCGGTCCAGAATTGCCCTGACACTCTCCGCCTTGAAGCAGCGCAGGCCCTCGCCGGCGTCCTGCAACTCGCCCCTCGGCGGCGGCACGGCCGCGCTGGCCAGGGCCGCCACCCCGTCCTCGGCCAACTCGTCGGCCAATGTCGCTATCCGCTCGCGTGTGACGAAGTGCGTGGCGAGGCCGATGTAGGCCGCATCCGCCCCCGACAACCGGGCACCGGTGAGCGCCATGTACCAGCCGCTGGTTCCGCGCAACCGCGGCAGGACATAACTCGCGCCGATGTCTGGGAAGAAGCCGATGCCGGTTTCGGGCATGGCGAACACCGCCGCCTCGCTCGCGATCCGCGCGCTTCCATGCACCGAAACGCCGATGCCCCCACCCATGCACACGCCGTCCACTAGCGCGACATACGGCTTGGGGTAGCGTGCAATTGCCAGGTTCAGCGCGTACTCGTCGGCAAAGAATGCCTCAACGCCAGCGTAGTCGTCGTCTAAAGCCAGCGCACGAATCGCACGGATGTCGCCACCCGCACAGAATGCCCGGCCGCCAGAACCCTCAATGACAACGGCATGAACCGCCGGGTCATCCCGCCAGGCCTGGAGCGCGTCACCGACCGCGCGGATCATCGCACGGTCAAGTGCATTCAGGGCTTGCGGCCGGTTCAGCGTAATCCTTCCGACGCGCCCATGCCGACGCGCTGTCACTGTCGCTGCAGCCTCGCCTTGCACGGCTAAGACCGTGTGCAATGGACGCCTAGCTTGACCGAAGCCGTCAAGCTAACGCCGGGCCATCAACCGCGATGCCAGCTCCCCAACAAGCCGCACAGTCCCACGCGGCTTCACGACCGTCACCTTGCGCGGGCCACGCCGCAACGCCAGGCCTGCGGCTTCCCCGGCCAGCGACATCACGGTCATCGACTTCCGCATCTCCACGACCGCCTGCTGCCGGATCATCTTCGCCTCGTCCTCAATGGCATCCGGCTTGTTGCTCATGGCCAGGTACGCGAACGCGCCCGCTACGATGGCATCGAATGCCAGTAGGATAAAACTCGCGATCCTGGGCGTTACCGTCGGGATCAGCAGGTGGTAGGCCACCACATGCAACAGGACCAGCACGCCGATTGCGAACACGGCCGCGCCCGCGCCATAAGCTGCGCGCATGCCCTGGCGGTGCGCGATCCGGCGGAGGCGCAACGCCTCCGCCGACGCCGCGACTTTGGCAAGTTCGACCGAGCGCATCGCCCTAACGCGCGATGCGGCCGAGCAGGTAGCCCGCGCCCGCGGCAATCAGGATCGCAACGATCGGCGACTCGCGTACCCGGTCAGACAGCATCTCAGTCTGGTCCGACGCCATGTCCCGCGCCTGCCGCGCGTAGTCCTCGGCCTGGCCGGCGGCGTTCGCCAACGCTGGCGTCACGCGCTCGGCCATCAGGGTCTGCACCTGGTCACGCAACTGCGCGATCTGCTCCTTGGCGTCCTGGGCGGTATCGCGGGCAGTGTCGGATAGGGCCATGTTCGATCTCCAGTTAATGATACCCCACAACGCCGGCCGCTCTGGCGGGTTTCGGCAGGAGAACACGGTTTCCATGGTCAGTCCTGAACACCCGGACCTGCTGGTCCGGTTCGTGGCCGTGCGGAAGTCCTACGCCGCCGGCACCCCAGTCGTGCAGGACCTCTCGCTCGATGTGCGCCGGGGCGAGGTGCTGACGTTGCTTGGGCCATCAGGATCTGGAAAAACGACCGTTCTCATGATGCTGGCCGGGTTCGAGGCGCCGGATGCCGGCGCTATCATGCAGGACGGCCGCAACCTCGTGGACGTGCCGCCGCACCGCCGGGGCTTTGGCGTCGTGTTCCAGAATTACGCGCTGTTCCCGCATCTGACGGTGGGCGAGAACGTGGCGTTCCCGCTCAAGGTCCGCGGCGTGCCACGCGCCGAGCGCCGCCGGCTGGTGTTGCGCGCGCTTGACCTGGTGCGCCTGCCGGACCTTGCTGCCCGCAAGCCATCGCAGTTGTCGGGCGGCCAGCAGCAACGCGTTGCCCTGGCCCGCGCCCTCGTGTTCGACCCGGCGCTCGTGCTGCTGGACGAGCCGCTCGGTGCGCTCGACAAGCAACTGCGCGAGGACCTTCAGGCTGAAATCCGTGCCCTGCAGCGCCGGCTTGGCGTGACCATGCTGTATGTGACGCACGACCAGGCCGAGGCGCTGACGTTGTCCGACCGCATCGCCGTGTTCCATCACGGCATGGTGCAGCAGGTCGCCACGCCGCAAACACTGTACGAACGCCCAGTCAACGCCTTTGTGGCGCGTTTTGTTGGTGAGAATAACCGCCTAACCGGACAAGTGGAGGCAGTCGAGGACGGCCTTGCCACCATCCGCCTGGACAATGGGACCATGATCGAGGCGACCGCCGGCGACATCGACGCCACTGGCCCTTGCACGGTTTCGATCCGCCCGGAGCGCATCGCCATTGTCCCGGGCAGCATCGAAGGCCTGGGAGAGAGTGCCCTGGCGGCGACGGTGACCGGCCTCGCCTATCTCGGCGACCACGTCCGTCTGCGCTTGGAACTGCCGGGAGGCGCCGAACTCACGGTCAAGCGCCCTATCGTGATGAGCATGGCCGGACTCACGCCGGGCGCCGCGGTGGCAGTGGCCTGGGACGCAGACCACGCCACCGCATTCATGCCGGAGGCTTAGGCCGCTTTGGCCCCGTGGATTGCCCGCCATACCTTCTCCGGCGTGGCTGGCATGTCGATGCTGCGTACCCCGGTATCGGACAGCGCATCCACCAGCGCGTTGATCACCGCCGGAGGGCTGCCGACCGCGCCGGCCTCGCCCGCGCCCTTGACCCCAAGCGGGTTGCTGGCGCACGGCACCTCAATCAGGTCCACTTCGATGTCCGGCAGGTCGGCTGCCCGCGGCAACTGGTAGTCCATGAAGCTGCCGGACAGTAGCTGGCCCGAATCCGGGTCATACGCCGTCCGCTCCATGAACGCCTGGCCCACGCCCTGCGCCACGCCGCCGTGCACCTGGCCGCGCACGATCATTGGGTTCACCGCCTTACCCACGTCGTCGCACACGATGTAGCGCAGCACCGCGATCATCCCGGTGTCCGGATCGACCTCGACCTCCGCCATGTGGCAGCCGTTCGGGAACGTGTGGACATCAATTGCCGCTGTCTCGATGCTGTCCAGCGTCGTCGTGTCCTGCCCGGCCGCCTTACGCGCGCGCTGCGTCTCCGCCAACGCCATGATGTCCAAACCGCGGTCGGTGCCGGCGATGCTGAACCGGCCATCGGCGAACTCGATGTCCGCCACTGCCGCCTCCAGCGCCTCGGATGCGGCCTGCTTGCCCTTCTCGATCACCGACGCGGCGGTGACCAGGATAGCCTGGCCCTCGGAGTACAAGCTGCGCGCGCCGCCAGTGCCGCCGCCGGTCGGGATGCTGTCAGTGTCGCCCTGGCGAATGCGGACCTTGGAGCCATCCACGCCCAACTGGTCCACCGTCAGTTGCACATAGGCCGTCTCATGCCCCTGGCCGGTGCTCTGCGTGCCGACGAACACGTCCACGAACCCGTCCTCGGCGAACCGGATTTCCGCTCGCTCCGACGGCGCGCCGCCGGTGGCTTCCAGGTAATACGACATGCCGATGCCGCGCTTCAGCCCCTTGGCGGCGCTGCGGGCGCGGCGGCCCGGGAACCCGGCCCAGTCGATCTTCTCAAGCGCCGCGTCCAGCACCCGCTGGAACTCGCCGCTGTCGTAGGTCTGCTGCATCGCCGTCACGTATGGCATGGCCGACGGCGGCACCATGTTGCGCCGGCGCAGCTCGATCCGGTCGATGCCAACCTCCGCCGCGGCAGCGTCGATCAGCCGCTCCACGACATAATTGCTCTCTGGCCGGCCAGCGCCGCGGTAGGCGTCCACCGGCACGGTATGGGTGAACACGCCGAGCACGTTGGCGTAGATCGCCTGGAACCCATACACGCTCGCCAGCACCTTGGTGCCCGCCCCGGTCGGGATGAACGGCGCGAAGGTGGAGAGGTAAGCGCCCATGTTGGCGACGTTGCGCGTACGCAGCGCCAGGAACTTGCCATCCTTGTCCAGCGCGATCTCGCCGCGGGTGATGTTGTCCCGGCCGTGCGTGTCGCACAGGAACGCCTCCGACCGCTCCGACGCCCAGCGCACCGGCCGACCCAGCTTGCGCGCGGCGTAGCAGGTCAGCACGTGTTCGGCATACAGGAACAGCTTCATGCCAAACCCGCCGCCCACGTCCGGCGTCACCACCCGGAACTGCTCGGCCGGCAAGTGGAAAATGTCCTTGCCGAGCATGTCCTTGATGCCCCAGCCGCCCTGGGTATTGGTGTGCAGGGTGAACCGCCCGGTGGCCGCGTCGTAGGCGGCGGTGGCGGCGCGCGCCTCCATGCTCGCCACTACGATCCGATTGTTCACGACCGTCAGTTGCGTCACGTGCGCGGCCTCGGCGAACAGCGCCTCGGTCCGTGCCTTGTCGCCCGTCTCCCAGTCGAAGCACACGTTGCCCGGCGCCTGCGGCCAGACCAGCGCCGCGTCCGCGTCCATGGTTGCGCCAAGGTCGGTGACGCTCGGCAGGATGTCGTAATCGACCATCACCGCCTCGGCCGCGTCCCGCGCCGCCTGGTGCGTCTCGGCCACGATGAACGCCACCGGGTCGCCCACGTGGCGCACCTCGTCCTCCGCCAACGCCGGGTGCGGCACCTCGGCACGCGGCGAGCCGTCACGGTTCTGCAACGGGATTTCGCACGGCAGCCCGCCGATCCCATCGGCCTTCAAATCGGCGCCGGTGATGATCGCGAGCACGCCGGGCAGCCCGGACGCCACCGCCGTGTCAATCGACAGCACCCGCGCATGGGCGTGCGGGCTGCGCAGCACCACGCCGAACGCCGCATCGGGCAGCGCGATGTCATCAGTGTACTTGCCATCGCCCACCAGCAAGCGGGGGTCCTCGACGCGGCGAATTGGCTGGGCCATCCCGAACTTGGTCGTCATGCGGTCACTCTCCGTTGCTTTGCCTTGGATTTGCGGTCACGGCGGCGCACGCCAAGGGGCGGTCTAGTGCGCCACCTTCTCTTTCTTTGGCTCTTTCTTCACGAACATGGCCTTTGTCCGTTCCCGCATGGTCTGGAACGTCACATACAGCATCGGGATCAGGAAAATTCCGATCGTGCTCGCGGCAATCATCCCCGCGAACACCGGCGTGCCCACCGCGCGCCGGCTGACCTGCGCCGCGCCGTTCGCGGTCACTAGTGGGATCAGTCCCAAAATAAATGCAATCGAGGTCATCATAACCGCCCGGAACCGTGTCTGCGCGCCAAGCCGGGCGGCCTCCTGGATGCTTCTGCCCTGCTCGCGCTGGTCTTTGGCGAACTCCACGATCAGGATGCCGTTCTTGGCGGCGAGCGCAATCAGCACCACCAGCCCGATCTGCGCATAGAGGTCGAGCGACAGCCCGGCCACCAGCATCCCCACGAACGCCCCCAGGATACCAACGCTGACTGACAGCAGCACGGGAATCGGAATCACCCAACTCTCATACAACGCGACCAGGAACAGGTAAGCGAACAGCACCGCCAGCGCGAGGATTTTCCCGGTCTGGCCCGACGCCGACCGTTCCTGGAACGCGGTCCCGGTCCACTCGTACGAGTAACCCGGCGGCAGGGTGTTCCGGCTCACGGCCTCCATCGCCAGCAACGCGTCCCCCGACGACACGCCCGGCTTCGGCGTGCCCTGCACGGTGATCGAACGATAGTTGTTGTAGCGGCTGATGGTCTGCGGCCCCAGCTCGATCCGCGCATCGGCGATGGACCGGAGCGGCACCATGGTGCCCAGCCGGTTCCGTACGTAAATCCGCCATATCGCGGGAATGTCCGTCCGGTCCGCGGCCTCGCCCTGGATGTTCACCTGCCAGGTGCGGCCGAACAGGTTAAAGTCGTTGATGTAGATGCCGCCCAGCGTCGCCTGCAACGAGCTGAACACATCGCTGATCGACAGGCCCAGCGCCTGCGCCTTGTCGCGGTCGATGTCGAGGTAAATAGACGGCGTCGTTGGGCTGAAGGTGCTGAACGTCCGCGCGAGCTTCGCATCCTGGTTCGCCGCCGCCAGCAACCCGCCCAGCACGGAGCCCATCTCGGCCGGCTCCCGTCCCTCCAGGTTCTGCAACTGGTACTCGAACCCGCCGCCCGTCGAAAGGCCGATGATGGGCGGCAGGTTGAACGGGAAGATGGTCGCGGACCGGATGCTCTGCACGCCGCCGAACACCTGGCCGATCAACGCCTGTACCTTGTCAGACGCTGCCGTGCGGTCCGCGAACGGCTTCAGGCGCAGCACCATGAAAGCCGAGTTCGATTGGTTGCCGGCGTCCAGCAGGGAGAACCCGACGATCGCCAGCACGTTCTGGATTTGCGGGATGGTCTTGACGATTGCCTCGACCCGCTCCACCACCTCCCGGGTGCGCGTGACGCTGGCGCCGTTCGGCAACTGCACCGCCACGAAGAACGCGCCTTGGTCCTCTTCGGGCAGGAACCCGGTCGGCGTGCGCAGGCTAAGCCCATAGATCCCGCCGCCGCACAGCAGCACCAGCAGCACCGCCACCACGCCCACGCGGATCAGCCGGCCCACCGTCGCGGTGTAGCGGTCCCGCGTCCAATCAATCCCCCGGCTGATGCGCCCCATGATGCCCCGCTTGGGGCCGGTATGCCGCAGGAACACCCCGCACAGCGCTGGCGACAACGTCAGCGCATTGATCGCCGAAATCAGCACCGCCACGGAGATGGTGACGGCAAACTGCCGGAACAGCGTGCCAGAGATGCCTGGAATGAACCCAAGCGGCACGAACACCGACAGCAGCACCAGGGTGATGGCGATGATGGGCGCCGTGATCTGCCCCATCGCTTTTTTGGTGGCCTCCTGGGGCGAGAGGTCCGGTTCCTCCTCCATTACCCGCTCGACGTTCTCCACCACCACGATGGCGTCGTCGACGACGATGCCGATCGCCAGCACCAGCGCCAGCAGCGACACCGTGTTGGCGGAGTACCCCAGCACCAGCAGCACCGCAAACGTGCCGATCAGGCTGACGGGTACCGCGACCGCCGGGATGATGGTCGCGCGGAAGTTGCCCAGGAACAGGAAAACGACCACCACCACCAGCGCGAACGCCTCAATCAAGGTCTTTATGACCTCGTCGATGGTGTCGGACACGAAAGTCGAGCTGTTGTAGAACACCCGCGCCTTGAGGCCTTCCGGGAAGCGCTCGGACAAAGTGTCCAACGCCGCCTGCACCCGCGCCGCCGTCTGCACCGCATTGGCGCCGGGCGCGAGGTAAACGCCCATCGTGACCGCCGGATCGCCGTTCAACCGGCTCTCGCTGTCCCGCGTCGCGGCGCCTAGCTCAACCCGCGCCACGTCCCGGACCCGCAGCACCGAACCGTCCGGCTGCGCCCGCACCACGATGGCGCCGAACTCCTCCGCCGACGTGAGCCGCCCCTTGGTTTGCAGGTTGATCTGGAACTGCGTGTCGTCGCTGGTTGGCCGCGCGCCGACCCGGCCAACCGGCGCCTGCACGTTCTGCTGCTGGATCGCTTGGATGATGTCGCTCGGCGCCAGGCTCAGGCCAATCAGCCGGTTGGTGTCGAACCAGATGCGCATCGAGTAGTCGAGCGCCCCGAACAGCGACGCCGAACCCACCCCGCTCACCCGCGACAACGTGTCAAGGACATTGATCGTCACGTAGTTGGAGATAAATAGCGGGTCCTGCTTGCCGCCCTCGCTCGAGAACGCCAGGAACTCCAGGATGGCGGAGGACCGCTTCTGCACGGTGACGCCGTTGCGCTGCACCTCCTGCGGCAGCCGAGACAACGCCGCCTGCACGCGGTTGTTCACGTTGACCGTGTTGATGTCCGGGTTGGTCCCGAGCGCGAACGACACCGTCAGGCCGTAGCTGCCGTCGTTGCCCGAGTTGGATTTCATGTAAATCATCTGGTCGGCGCCGTTGACCTGAGCCTCCAGCGGCTGCGCCACCGTCGCCTCGACCACGGCCGCCGACGCGCCGGGGTACCGCGTCGTGACCTGCACCTGGGGCGGCACGATGTCCGGGAATTGCGACACGGGAATGACCAGCAGCGACAATGCGCCGGCGATCACGGTGATGATCGCGATCACGATGGCGAGCCGCGGCCGGTCGACGAATACCGATGAGATCATGGCGTCAGGTCCGTGGCGCTTGCGGCGGGACAGCGGGCGGGGCGTTGGCCGGGGCAGGGGACACCATCACGCCCGGGCGGACGCGCTGCACCCCGTCCACCACCACCGTCTCGCCCTCTTTCAGGCCGGCGGAAATCACCGCGGTGGCCGGCGTGCTCTGGCCAAGCTGGATGCGCCGCTGCTCCGCCTTGTTGCCTTCGCCGATCACCCAGACGTAGCTGCCCTGCTGGTCGGACAGCACGCCGGCCCGCGGGATCGCCAACTGCTGTACCGGTTGCACGCCCTGGACCGTCACCGTGACGAACTGCCCATCGCTCAGCTCACGGTCCCCGGGATCGCCGGCCTTGCTGCCCTCGCGGACCGGGTTGGGAATGCGCGCACGCAACGTCAGGGTGTCCGTGTTGGGCGCAACAGTCGGGTCGATGTAGTCCAATAGGCCGTCGAAGCCGTAATCCCGCCCATTCGACAGCCGCAACTTTATCGTCACGGCGGAGTAGCCGCCCTTGTCCTCGTAACGGTCCCGCAAATCGAGCGCCGCGCGAACCGAGATCGGGAACAGCACATACATCGGGTCCTGGCTTACGATGGTCGCAAGCGTGCCGGAGCTCGGACTGACGACGTTGCCCTCGGTCAACGAGGTCCGGCTGATCTTGCCTTCGATTGGCGCCTTTATCACGGTGTAGTCCAGGTTGACCTGCGATAGCCGCAACTGCGCCTGCGCCTGCGCCAACAGCGCCGCCTGGCTGCGTTGCTGGCTCAAGGCGTCATCGACCCGGCTGCGCTGCCCGGCCGGCGTGTTCAGCAACGCCTCCGCGCGGCCCAGCGTCAGGCCGCTGTTCTGCAGCACCGCATTGGCCTGCGCCACCTGCGCCGCCGACGCTGCAACCTGCGCCTCGAACGGCGCGCGTTCCAGCAAGTACAGCACGTCCCCGGCCCGCACGTCGCCGCCCTCGGTGAACTGCCGCTGCTGGATGAACGCGGTCACGCGCGCCACCAGGTCCACGCGGTTCACCGCCTGCACCCGGCCCACGAACTCGCTGGTTTCCACCACCGGCTGCACCTTGGCCTGCACGACGCCCACCGCCGGCGGCCCGCCAGGGCCAGGCTGCGCGCCGGCCGGCGCCATTACAGCTGCCAGAATACCTAGTGCGGCCAGGAAACGCCGCATTGTCGCTGCTCTCATTGGGTCTAACCGCTTCAACATGGGACAGCCGCTCGGATGACACAGCAGCACACCCGCGCGAGACTTGCACGCTCCGGATGCCGGCTGCACCCTGGCCAGATAGGGAGTGGGTAACATGGGCGAACGTGTCACGATATGCGAGGTGGGACCGCGAGACGGGTTGCAGATGGCCCAGGGCCGCATGTCCACCGCCACGAAAATACGCTGGATCAACGCTTTATGTGCGGCCGGCGTGCCAGAGATCGAAGTCGGCAGCTTCGTGCCGGCCCGGCTGATCCCGCAGATGGCCGACACCGGCGACATCGTGGCCGCGACCCGGCGCTTGCCCTGCGTCATCGTGGCGCTCGCGCCCAACCTGCGTGGCGCCCAGGCCGCTGCCGCGGCCGGCGCACACCGCATCACCATCCCGGTGTCCGTGAGCGAGGGGCACAGCCGGGCCAACACCAACCGCGGCACCCTCGACCAGGTGGCGGAGGTGCGCCGCATCGTGGACTGGGCACGAACGGACTACCCGACGCTTCAAATCGAGGCGGCGTGCAGCACCGCCTTCGGCTGCTCGATAGATGGGGTGGTGCCAGAGGCGGCCGTGGTCAGGACGGCGGAGGCGCTGGCCGAGGCAGGCGCTGGGTTGATCGCGTTGGCGGACACCGTGGGCTACGCGCATCCCGGCCTAATCCGCAGCACCGTCCGTGCGGTGCGTGCGGCCGTAGGGGACCGGCTGGAGGGCTTGCACCTGCACGACACCATGGGCCTCGGCCTCGCCAACGCGCTGGCTGGGCTGGAGGAGGGCGTCCGCAGCTTCGACGCCTCGCTGGCCGGGCTGGGGGGATGCCCCTACGCGCCCGGCGCCAGTGGCAACATCGTCACCGAAGACCTTGTATTCATGTTGGAAAGCATGGGCTTTTCTACTGGCATCGATCTCCCGCGGCTGATCGCCGCACGCAAAATCCTGCATGAGGGCCTGCCAAATGAGCCGATGCACGGCGGCGTCGCGCAGGCCGGACTACCTCCGACCTTTCGGGTCGCAGCTTGACCCCAGCGCCGCTGGCCGGCCTGCGCGTGGTCGAGTTCACCCATATGGTCATGGGTCCGGCCTGCGGGCTGGCGCTGGCGGACCTGGGCGCGGACGTCATCAAGGTCGAGCCTGCGCCGGCCGGGGACAACACGCGCCGGCTGTCCGGCGCCGGCTCTGGCTTCTTCGCCATGATGAACCGCAACAAGCGCAGCCTGGCGGTGGACCTGAAATCGGCGGACGGCATCGCCCTGGTGCGCTGCCTGCTGGCGCAGGCGGACGTGCTGATCGAGAACTTCCGGCCCGGTGCGCTAGACAGCCTGGGCCTGTCCTGGGACGCGCTGCGTGCAACAAACCCACGGCTGATTTATTGCAGTTGCAAGGGGTTCCTGCCCGGTCCTTACGCGCACCGCACGGCGCTGGACGAGGTGGTGCAGATGATGGGCGGCCTGGCCTACATGACCGGGCTGCCTGGCCGGCCGATGCGCGCCGGGTCAAGCGTCAACGACATCATGGGCGGCACATTCGCAGCGCTCGGCATCCTGGCGGCGGTGGAGGAACGCCACCGCACCGGCCGCGGCAAGCACGTGCAGGCCGGCCTGTTCGAAAACAACGTCCTGCTGATGGCGCAGCACATGGCGCAGGCCGCCATCACCGGGGAGCCGCCGCCGCCTATGGGCGTGCGCCGCCCGGCGTGGCCGATCTACGACATCTTCGACACCGCCGACGGCGGCCAGGTGTTCCTGGGCGTGGTGACGGACACGCAGTGGCTGCTGTTCTGCCGGGAGTTCGAGTTGCCGGAGCTTGCCGCCGACCCAGCGCTCGCAAGCCAGGCCGCCCGCGTCGCCGGCCGGGACCGCTTCCTGCCGCGCGTGGCGGCGACGTTGGGCCAGCTCACCAAGCCGGCGCTGATGCAGAAGGCGGAGGCGCTCGGCCTGCCGTTCGCGCCGATTGCGCAGCCAGTGGAGCTGTTCGATGACCCGCACCTCAATGGGTCCGAAGGCCTGTTGCCGGTGACGCTCGATGACGGACGGGTGGTACGGTTGCCGGCGCTGCCGTTGGCGATGGACGGGGAGCGGCTGGGCCTGCGACGGGATCTGCCGGGCGTGGGGGAGCACACTGCGGAGATCATGGCTGAGCTGGGTTGGAAAGCGCGCTTGTCTCAAAAGATTTAAATCCTATCATACCGCTTCTGAAAAGAGGAGCGTTCGGTGGGCGTCATACCGAAGATAGAACAAGGCAAGTTGCGCAAACGGATACTAGACGACGCGGCCGAGTTGATTGCGGCGCAGGGGTTTGAGGGCCTGACCATCAACGCTGTCAGCGACCTCGGCGGCGTGTCGGTGAGCAATATACGCTATTACTTTCGGAACCAACGCGCGCTGCTGTTTGAACTGGCTGACGCCTGGCTTATGCGGTTGCTGAACAGCCTGGACGTACCAGAGCATGTGCCGTCAGACGAGCAGGTGCTGCGTCTTTGCCGGTCCTACGCATTGGCGATTGACACCGACCCGCTACGGCACTTGACGCAGTTGCCATTAGGCCGCCTTTCGCCGCGTCACCGATCCGTCGTGCAATGGATAACGTTCTTTACGCCATCCCTGGCGCGGCAGCTGCCTTCTGCG